>DASPZH010000344.1:0-7549 GCA_035636335.1 Streptosporangiaceae bacterium | reverse complement strand
GTGAGCGCATGCCAGCCAGCGAGGGCGGCAGGAACGGTCCAGCGGAGCGCGGTCGCTGCGGGACCGTGCCCAGAACCGGCGGCGCGAGGCACCGCGAGACACCCTCCCCCGTGGTTCTCCGCGAGGGGGAGGGTCAGCCTCGAGCGCCGCCGGCGAAGGCGGGCAGCCGGGTAGCGAGCAGCGCGCGGGACGGCGATCCGCCTGCCCGCGCCCGCAACCAGACCCGGCTGAACATGTGCATCAGCATGACCGGCCGGCCTGGCTCGCTCAAGTCAATTAGCTCGCCGGTCGCTCTCGTGTGGTACTGAGTGGTACTCATCGGTACTGAAACCCCGGACCGCAGGAGGCCGACGACATCGAGATCTTCGAGTCTGGCTGGCTCTTCGACCACTTCTACCCGATCGTCGGCGACTCGGCCGGGCCGTGCCTGGAGGGCTGGACGGCGCTGACCGCGCTGGCCCAGGCGACCCGCCGGCTGAGGCTGGGCACCCTGGTTACCGGCATCCACTACCGCCACCCGGCGGTGCTGGCCAACATGGCAGCCACCATCGACATCATCTCCGCCGGGCGGCTCGAGCTCGGCATCGGCGCGGGCTGGAACGAGGAGGAGTCCGGTGCGTACGGCATCGAGCTCGGCAGCCGCCGCGAGCGCAGCGACCGCTTCGAGGAGGCCTGCCAGGTCCTGATCGGGCTGCTGTCGCAGCAGACCACGGACTTCGACGGCCGGTACTACCAGCTTGCCGGGGCGCGCTGCGAGCCGAAGGGCCCGCAGCGCCCGCATCCGCCGATCTGCATCGGCGGCAGCGGCGAGCGGCGCACCCTGCGCACGACCGCGCGGTACGCGCAGCACTGGAACTTCGTCGGCGGCGCGGCGAGCGAGTTCGCCCGCAAGCGGGACGTGCTGTACGGGCACTGCCGGGACGTGGGCCGCGATCCCGCCGAGATCACCCTGTCCAGCCACGTCAGGCTGAGCGCCGACCATGACCTGGCGGCCACGGTCGGCCAGGTGACCGCGCTCGCGGCCGAGGGCCTGGACCTGGCGATCGTCTACCTCCTGCCGCCGCTGACCCCCGCCGTGCTCGCCCCGCTCGCCGAGGCGCTCGCTCCGCTTCGCTGAGCCCGCGCCCCCGAGTTGGCCAGCTCGGCGATCACCTGGGCGTGGCACGGTGCCGGCACGCACCAGCGGCCCAGTTTGCGCCCGCGGAGCCCCGGGTAGCAGAGCCAGAAGTCGGCCCGGCCCAAGAGCTAGCCAACAGGAGGAGCAGCAGTCATGACAACAGCCGTTGACCTCGGCCCGGCCGCGCGGCGGCTGGCCGAGCTTGTGGCGCGGGTGCAGGACGACGAGCTTGACCGGCCGACGCCGTGCCCCGCGTACACGGTCGGTGACCTGATCGACCACGTCGGCGGGCTCGCCCTGGCCTTCACCGCCGCGGCGCGCAAGCAGCCGGGCGGCTACGCCGAGCAGGCTCCGTCTGGACGGGCCGTGAACCTGGAGCAGGCCTGGCGGGCGAGGATCCCGGCCGACCTCACCACGCTGGCGCAAGCCTGGCGCGAGCCCGGCGCCTGGACCGGAATGACGAGGATCGCTGGCATGGACGCCCCGGCTGAGATGGTCGGCCTGACCGCCGCCGACGAGCTCGTCGTGCACGGCTGGGACGCGGCCCGCGCCACCGGGCAGCCGTACGGCTGCGAGCCGCCGCTGCTGGACGCGGCGCTGCGGTTCCTGAGCGAGTTCGCCAGCCCGGACGCGCCCCCTGGCCCGGAGGTAGCGTTCGGGCCCGCCCAGCCGGTGCCGGCCAGCGCGCCGCTGCTCGACCAGGTCGTCTCGCTGGCCGGGCGGGACCTAGCCTGGTCACCCGCCTGACCGGCCCGCCCGAGCTACCGGGCGCACGGCTCAGGAGTAGTCGCGGAACGCTGGCCAGGCATCCGCCCACGACGTCCTCAGGCCGGCGGCGATGAAGATCTGCGCACCCTGCTCGTCGTCGCTGACACCCAGGCCGTTGCGGAACGTGGCCACCAGCCGCACCCGGGCGAAATCGCGCCGCAGCAGCGCGGGGTCGACGTTGATCGCGATGGCCGCTGTGTCCCCGGCGGGCGGCGGGCCCCAGAGCCAGAACGAGTTGGCGCCGCTGTACGCCTGCGGCAGGCCGTAGCCGGGCCCGTACCGGTCGAGGGCACCGGCTTCGCCGTAGTTCCCGGCCAGCACGGTGGCGTGCCGCCGCAGTCGCGGCGGCAGCGCGGCGTACTCGCGCGCGACCAGCGTTACCTGCCTGGTCCAGCCGATCGACTCGGCCAGGTCGTAGTTGATCTTCTGGAGCGGCACCGTGCGCAGCGCGGCCGCCGGGAGCACCGGCAGCGCCACGGGCGCGAACGCGGCGGCGGACACCACCATGACGCCAGCCGCGGCGGCCGCCGGCCGGATCCGGCCGAGCGGCCCGCGTGCGGCCAGCCACCGCTCGGCCGGCACGCATCCGGCGGCGAGCAGGAACGCGTACGCGCCGCCCGGGTAGTAGGGCTTGCCGCCGAGCACGAACTGGAGCGTGATCGCGATCAAGCAGCCGATGACGACCGGGCGGGCGATCGTCGCTTGCGCGCGGCGGAGCGACCAGACGATGCCGGCCAGCCAGAGCGGAGTCAGCGCCAGGCCGGTGAACAGCACCTGAGCCGGCCAGTAGGTGGCCCGGTTGTGCCAGGCCTCGGACTGCAGGGCGCGGAACACGGCCAGGTTCGGCCAGCCGTGCGCGGCCTGCCAGGCCACGTCGGGGACGGCCAGGATCGCGGCGAGCAGGCAGCCGAACAGCAGGTAGCGGCTGCGCAGCAGCCGCCGGGCGTCGGTGACGAGGAAGCCGGCACCGAGCGAGACGGCCAGGAACGCGATGTTCCACTTCGCCTCGCTGGCGACGCCCGCGCAGCCGCCGACCGCGATCCACCAGCGCGGATCCTGGCTCACCAGCAGCCGCGTGACCAGGAGCAGCAGGACCGCCCAGAACACGAAGTCGGGCATCGTGGTGGTCAGCTCGTGCATCGCGGCGATGTACTCGCCGCAGGTGGCGGCGGCCAGCGCGGCCAGCACCTGCCCGGTACGGCCGGCGCCGAGCAGGCGGCTTGTCGCGGCGGTGACGACGACCAGCACGGCGAGCCCGAGCGCGGGCACCAGCCGGATCCCGACGAGCGTGTTGCCGGTCAGCGCGGCCGAGGCCCTCGCGATCAGCGGGGTGAGCGCGGGCTGGTCCACATACCCGAAGGCCAGATGCTTGCCCGCGGCGAGAAAGTACAGCTCGTCCCTGACGTAGCCGTAGCGCCCGCTGACCGCCAGCTCCAGGCAGAACGCCGCGGCGGCGATCACGGCGATGCCGAGCCGCGGCGGGCGGGCCGGCGACGGGACCGGGCGAGCGGGCGTCGGGATGGGGCGGGCAGGTACGTGCGCTTGCGCGGTTGAGTTCATGTGGTCATCGTGGCTGGCTGGCTGCCCCGACCGCGCCGGGCGCGCGGCCGATTTCGCCGGCTACGCCGCTGGCCGGAGAACCGGCGGCGGCCAGGACCGGCGCTCCCACTCGCGGCCGGCCGGCGGGCTCATCCTCGCGGGCGATCCTGGGCGGCGGCTCAGATCATACGATCGGTACGTGAAGAACCCGGCGGCGCGGATGGCCGCGGCTCCGCGCCGGCTGGCGGATCGGGTGGCCGCGATGCCGCCGCCGCGGCAGGAGCGACTGCAGGACGCGGGGTTGGCGGTCGCCCTGGCGGCCGTGAACGTCGTCGCGCTGCTGCCGTTCCGCGACCGGCTCCATCCGCTGTGGCTGGCTCTGGCGCTGGCCGTCGGCCAGGCGATCCCGCTGGCCTGGCGGCGGGCGCACCCGGTCGGCGCGGCCTTCGTGGTCGGTGCGACCCGGGTCGCCTACGACCGGATCGGGTTCGGCTTCGCGCCGTTCCCGCTCGCTCCCGCCATCGCCTTCTACACCATCATCGACCGCTGCGGCCCGGCCTGGCGCCGGATCAGCTGGCTGCTGGTGGCCGGCGGGATCACGGTCTCGCAGACCGGGCCTGGGCACAGCGAGCCGTACGACGCGATGTTCCAGGCGTTCATCTTCTTCACCGCGTGGGTCGCGGGTATGCTCAGCCGGGCCAGGCGCGCGAGCCTGCTGGCGGCCGAGAGCCGCGCCGATCGCGCCGAGGCCGAGGTTGACCAGCAGGCCGCCCGGGCCGCCGCGGTCGAGCGGATCAGGATCGCCCGCGAGTTGCACGACGTGGTCGCGCATCATGTCAGCCTCATGGCCGTCCAGGCGGAGGCGGCGACATCGCTGCTGCCCGGCCGCCCGGCCGAGGCGCAGCGCTCGGTGGAAATCATCGGCGACACGGCCAGGCAGGCCCTGACCGAGCTGCGCCGCCTGCTCGGCGTGCTGCGCGGCCCGACGGAGGGACTCTCCGCCGAAGGCCCCAAGACCGCGCCTGCCGTCTCGCTGGCCGACATCGGCGCCGTGCTCGACCAGGTCAGCGAGGCGGGGCTGCCGGTAGACCTGGAGGTCGTCGGGGCGCCGTACCCGCTGGCGCAGAGCATCGACCTGACCGCGTACCGCATCATCCAGGAGGCGCTGACGAACACGCTCAGGCACACCGCGGCGGCCCGGGCCAGCGTCACGCTCAGCTACGAGCCTGGTTACCTCACCGTCGGCGTCACCGACCGCGGCCCGCTGCGGGAGCATCCGCGCCGCAGCGGGAACGGATCCGGCCTCGGCCTGGCCGGCATCGCCGAGCGGGTCGCCTCCTGCGGCGGCAGCCTCGCCGTGGGCCCGACCCCTGACGACGGCTTCGCCGTCACGGCCCGGCTGCCGTCGCTATGACCGCCGCGCACGGCCCCGCCCCGGCCGGGCCGATCCGGGTGCTCGTCGTCGACGACCAGGAATTGGTCAGGGCGGGTTTCTGCGTGATACTCGAGGCCGCCGACGGGATCACCGTGGCCGGCGAGGCCGGCGACGGCGCGGCCGCAGTGGCCCGCGCAGCGGCGCTGCGGCCCGATGTGGTCCTGATGGACGTGCGGATGCCCGGCATGGACGGGCTCGAAGCGACCAGGCTGATCACCGGCGCGCACCGCTCCGGCCAGCCCAAGGTCGTGATGCTCACGACCTTCGACCTCGACGACTACGTCTACGAGGCGCTGCGCGCGGGAGCCAGCGGCTTCCTGCTCAAGGACTCGCCCAGGGCCGACCTGATCGCGGCCGTCCGGGCGGCCGCCGCGGGCGATGCCCTGCTGGCGCCGTCGGTGACCCGCCGGCTGATCGAGGTCTTCGCCCGCCGTCCGCCGGAGACCGCTCCTTCGCCGGCCCGGCTGGCCGCCGTCACCGCGCGAGAGCGGGACGTGCTGCTGCTGATCGCGCGCGGCCGCAGCAACGGCGAGATCGCGGCGGCGCTGTTCGTGAGCGAGGCGACGGTGAAGACTCACGTCGGCAACCTGCTGGCGAAACTGGGCCTGCGTGACCGGGTGCAGGCCGTGATACTGGCCTACGAGACCGGCATGGTGGTGCCCGGCGACCCGGTCCGCGACCGGGATCCTGGCTCGTGACGAACCCGAGCCCGAACCCGTGCCGGCCATTCCCGCCGAGCGGCTGGGGTTCAAAAGCGGCCATTGCGGTGGCACACTGCGAATTGTGCACGACTTCGACGTCCTGGTGATCGGCTCTGGCCCCGGCGGCCAGAAGGCGGCGATCGCGGCGGCGAAGCTCGGCCGCCGGGCGGGGATCATCGAGCGCAAGGACATGATGGGCGGCGTGTGCATGAACACCGGCACGATCCCGTCGAAGACGCTGCGGGAGGCCGTCCTCTACCTCACCGGCGCGAACCAGCACGAGATGTACGGGCAGAGCTACAAGGTCAAGGACGAGATCACGATCGCCGACCTGGCGGCACGCACCCAGCACGTGGTCGGCCGGGAGATCGACGTGGTCCGCAGCCAGCTATCGAGGAACCGGGTCGCGATGCTGACCGGAACGGGGTACTTCGTCGATCCGCACGTGGTCGAGGTCGACGACGGGCTCGGCGGGCTTCAGCGGGCCAGTGCCGACAAGATCGTGGTCGCCACCGGCACCAGGCCGGCCAGGCCGGCCAGCGTCGCGTTCGACGACCGGACCATCATCGACTCCGACGGGATCCAGAACCTGGAGCGGGTGCCGCGTTCGATGGTCGTGGCCGGCGCCGGGGTGATCGGGATCGAGTACGCGTCGATGTTCGCCGCCCTCGGCACCAAGGTCACCGTGGTGGAACGGCGCGACCGGATGCTCGAGTTCTGCGACCTCGAGGTCGTCGAGGCGCTCAAGTACCACCTGCGCGACCTCGCCGTCACGTTCAGGTTCGGCGAGACCGTGGCGTCGGTCGAGTCCAGGCCGCAGGGCGCCATCGCCACCCTGAAGAGCGGCAAGAAGATCCCCGCCGACGTGGTCATGTACTCGGCGGGCCGGCAGGGGACGAGCGAGGAACTCGTGCTTGCGGCCGCGGGGCTGGCCGCCGACAAGCGAGGCAGGATCGAGGTCGACGAGCACTACCGAACCGCCGTACCGCACATCTACGCCGTCGGCGACGTCATCGGCTTCCCGGCGCTCGCCGCGACATCGATGGAGCAGGGCAGGCTGGCCGCGCACCACGCGTGCGGCGAGCCGCTGCCCGCGACCGGCCAGATGCCGCCGATCGGCATCTACAGCCTGCCCGAGATCAGCTTCATCGGCCGGACCGAGGACCAGCTCACCGCCGACAGCGTGCCGTTCGAGGTCGGCGTGTCCCGCTACCGCGAGCTGGCCCGCGGCCAGATCATCGGGGACTCCTACGGCGTGCTGAAGCTGTTGGTGTCGCTGGAGGACCGCACGCTGCTCGGCGTGCACGTGTTCGGGACCGGCGCCACCGAGCTCGTGCATATCGGCCAGGCCGTGATGGGCTGCGGCGGCACCGTCGACTACCTGGTCGACGCGGTGTTCAACTACCCGACGCTGGCCGAGTCCTACAAGGTCGCCGCGCTCGACGCGACCAACAAGATGCGCCAGATCGCCCAGTTCTCCTGACCGGTCAACGATCGATCTAGGGGTAATACCAGGGATATTCCCGATGGCCCCGCATGATCATGCCCCCCACGATTGGGCGCATGACACCGGCCTTCGGGTTCGTCTTCCAGTTCGGCCAGCTCATCCCGGAGCTGTCCGCCGCCGACAACATCGCCGTGCCGCTCATGCTGGGGCGGGCCGACCGCGGGGAGGCGTACCGGCAGGTCGGCTGGTGGCTGCGGCGGCTCGGCCTGGAGGACCTCGGCGCCAGGCGCACCGGCGAGCTGTCCGGCGGCCAGGCTCAGCGCGTCGCCATCGCCCAGGCGCTCGTCGCCCAGCCCGATGTCCTGTTCGCCGACGAGCCGACCGGCTCGCTGGACTCGGCGGCCGGCCGAACGGTCATGGACCTGCTGGTCGACCTGGCCAGGGAGGACGGCGTGACCGTGGTCCTGGTCACTCACGACCCGCGGGTCGCCGGCTACGCCGACCGCCAGGTCCTGTTGACCGGCGGGCAGGTGATGCCCAGG
>DASPZH010000343.1:0-5193 GCA_035636335.1 Streptosporangiaceae bacterium | reverse complement strand
CGCTTGAGGAGATCGTCGAACCCGGCTGGGCCGAGGCGCTGGGCCCGGTTGCTGGGCGGATCGGCGAGGCAGGCGACTTCCTGCGGGCCGAGATCGCGGCGGGCCGTTCCTACCTGCCGGCCGGCGACCTGGTACTGCGCGCGTTCAAGCAGCCATTCGACGATGTCCGGGTGCTGATCGTCGGCCAGGATCCGTACCCGACGCCCGGTCATCCGGTCGGCCTGAGCTTCTCGGTGGCGCCAGCGGTCCGGCCGATCCCGCGCAGCCTGGTCAACATCTTCCGCGAGTACAGCGCCGACCTCGGCTACCCGGCGCCGTCGGCCGGCGACCTGACGCCGTGGACCGAGCGCGGGGTCCTGCTGCTCAACCGGGTGCTCACCGTGCAGCCGGGCAAGCCGGGGTCGCACCGTGGCAAGGGCTGGGAGGCGGTGACCGAGCAGGCGATCAGGGCGCTGGCCGCGCGGTCCGTGCCGATGGCCGCCATCTTGTGGGGCCGGGACGCGCGCAACCTGGCTCCGCTGCTCGACGGCGTGCCGCTGGTCGAGTCCGCGCATCCGAGCCCCATGTCGGCCGACCACGGGTTCTTCGGCTCGCGGCCCTTCAGCCGGGCCAGCGCGCTCCTGGTCAGGCAGGGCGGCGAGGAGATCGACTGGAAGCTGCCTTAGCGTCCTTAGCGTCCTTAACGTCCAGTCGCACCGTTTTGCCTGGTCACTCATGCGCTCAGAGCACAATGTGGGTATGACAGCATTGCCCGACGCCGGCCCGGTCACTCAGCGCCACCCAGCCGGGCCGTACCAGGCCGGCGAGCCGACCGTGGTGACCGTCTCCCGGCTGGCCGTCAGCTTCGGCCCGGTGCGGGCGCTCGACGGCATCAACCTGAACATCCGGCCCGGCGAGGTCGTCGCCCTGGCCGGCGAGAACGGCGCGGGCAAGACCACGCTCGTGCGCTGCCTGGCCGGCGACATCGCGCCGACCGCCGGTGAGATCATGCTGGCTGGCCGGCCGCTGCCCGCCGACCCGATCAAGGCCGCCCGGCTGGGTGTCGGCGTGGTCTGGCAGGATCTCTCGCTCTGCGACAACCTGGACATCGCGTCGAACCTGCTGCTCGGCAGGGAGCGGCGGCGTCACCTGATGTCGGATGTCAGGATGCACGCGGACGCCTCGTCGGTACTGGCCGGGCTCGGCATACAGCTCACCGACACGGCGCGGAGCATCCGCTCGCTGTCGGGCGGTCAGCGCCAGCTCATCGCCATCGCCAGGGCGATGGCCGGCCGGCCCGCGCTGCTGCTGCTCGACGAGCCGACCGCCTCGCTCAGCATCAGGTACGCGGCCCAGGTCGAGGAGCTCATCGCGGCGCTGCGGGACAAGGCCACCACCATCGTGATCGCGTGCCACGACATCGACCTCATGATGCGGCTCGCCGACCGGATCGTGGTGCTGCGGCACGGCCGGGTCGCCGCCGCGGTGGACCCGGCATCGGTGCATCCCGACGACGTGATCGCGCTGCTGTCCGGCCAGGAGATCGACTCGACCCCGAGGCGCCAGCTCACCAGGCTGCACGGCCTGACCGGGCGCCTGGTCGCCGCCGATCCGTCGTCCAGCCTGTCGCTGATCCTGTCCGCGCTTGGCGCCGCGCTCGGGTCCGAGCGGCTCTGCATCCACCTGCCGGTGGGCGACGAGCTGGCCTGCACCGCGTCGATGGGCCTGCCCGACGGCCTGCTCTCCCGGTGGGCCGTGCTGCCGGTGGGCGCCGCGGGCGGGCCGCCCGGTGTGGCGGCCGCATCGGGCCGGTCCGTCATCGTGCCGGACGCGCGGGACGGCTGGGCGCCCTTCGCCGGGCTCGCCGCCGCGGCCGGGGTCGCAAGCTCCTGGTCGGTGCCCGTGCTGGCCAGGGACGGGCTGACCGGAGTGATCACGGTCTTCCGCGACGTCCCTGGGGAACCGGAGCGCGACCAGCTTGAGCTCGTCACGGTCTACGCCGGGTACGCGGCGAGCGCGATCGAGCGGGACCGGCTGCTGGACGAGGTCACCACGCGCAACCGGGTTCTGGAGACCATCAGGGAGGTGCTGGAGACGCTGGCCGGCCCGATCCCGGTCAGCGAGGGTCTCGGCATGGCGCTCCAGGCGCTCTGCCGGGGCCTGGAGGCGGACGAGGTAACACTGCTGACCTCGGCCGGCGGGGCCGGGCCGGTGTGCCGAGGCCGCGCGACCCGCGGCGAGTCGCCGCCGGCCGGGCAGGTCCCCACCGGCAGCGCTTCCGTCCAGGCCACCGCGCTGGCCGCGGAAATGCTCTCCGGAAATTGGCATAACGGAACCGCACGGCAACTGCCCGGCAGCGAGGGTCAGCGGTATCTCGCGGTCAACTTCTCCGCTCCGGGCGGGCCGAGCGTCCTGCTCGCGAGCTGGTGGTCGGGGCCGCCCACACCGGAGGCCACGGTGCTCGTCGAGGACGCGGCGCACTCGTTCAGGCTCGCGCTCGAACGCGAGCAGGCCGGGCTCGCCCTCCAGGAAGCCACCGCGCTGCGCCGGTCACAGGAGCTTCAGCGCGACTTCCTGTCCCGGCTCAGTCACGAGCTGCGGACACCGCTGACGGCGATCCGCGGCTACGCGACCAGCCTGCTGCAGCCCGACGTGAGCTGGGACGCGGAGTCGCAGCAGCGGTTCCTGACCAGGATCGCCGCCGAGTCGACCAGGCTCGGCAGGCTCGTCGACGACCTGCTCGACTTCTCCGTGATCGAGCTCGGCATCCTGCGGCTGCAGCCGGACTGGTGCGACATCGAGCTCGTGCTCGAGGCCGCGGCGGCCTGCCTGCCACCGGAAGCCGCCGCGACCGTCGAGATCTCCTGCGCGGCGGACCTGCCCGTGATCTGGGCCGACCATGACCGGCTCGAGCAGGTGTTCGTGAACCTGCTCGGCAACGCCGTCGGACACAACTCGCCGGGTACTCCGGTGCGGGTGCGGGCCGAAGCCGGCGGCCAGGCTTCGGTGACGATTACCGTGACCGACGAAGGCGTCGGGCTGCCGGCGGAGGTGGCCGCGGCGCCGTTCGAGCCCCGACGGGTCAGGAGAACGTCAAGGACGGCGGGAGCGGGGCTCGGGCTGTCGATCTCCAGGGGAATCGTCACCGCCCACGGAGGCCGGCTGGAGGTGCTGGCGTCACCGGCGGGAGCCAGCTTCGCCGTCCGGTTGCCGGTCGAGGACGGCGGAGCCCCGCTGACCTCGGACGGCGGATACCCGATGTCCAGGAAGCCAGTCGCCGCAGCGGCGCACCGACCGCGGAAGGGGGCGGTCGCCGGTGGCCGAGCCGGTCGCTAAGACCCGGGCCCTCGTCGTCGAGGACGACCCGAACATCGTCGACCTGATCAGGTCCAATCTCACCGTGCGCGGCTTCGACACCGTCGTGTCGGCCGACGGCTCCCGCGCCCTTCAGCTACTCGACACCGAGGAGCCCGACATCGTCCTGCTCGACCTGATGCTGCCCGAGGCCGACGGCTTCGAGCTGTGCAGGCTCATGCGGGAACGGTCCGGCGTGGCGATCATCGTCGTGTCGGCGCGCGGCGGCGAGCGTGACAAGGTCACCGCGCTGAACATGGGCGCCGACGACTACATGACCAAGCCGTTCAGCATCGAGGAACTGCTCGCCAGGATCGCCGCGACGCTGCGCCGCACGCGGCCGGCTCCGCCTGGCGATGTGGTGCCGCAGCTCATCGAGGTCGGCGAGCTGCGGATCGACCTCGCCGGCGAGCAGGTGTTCCGCCGCGGTGAGCGGGTGCACCTGACACCCACCGAGTTCGCGCTCCTGCGCGAGCTCGCGACCAACCGGGGCAAGCTGCTCACCCACGCGCACCTGCTGCGCCGGGTGTGGGGGCACGGTTACGAGACCGAGACGGAGTATGTCCGGGTGTATGTCCGCAGGCTCAGGGCAAAGCTGGAAGACGACGGCGGCGCGCCGCTGATCCTGACCCAGCCGCGGGCCGGCTACCGGTTCGCCCCTGACTGACCGCCGTGACACGCTGTTGTGTTAACGGAATTTTCACGGCAAACGGCGGATGTTAACGACCGTGTTCATGATCAGACTTCTAGAGTTCAGAACAAGAGGAGCCGCTGCGGGACCCGCAGACCGGCGCCAATGACTGGCGGTCGCATCCCGGCCAGGAACGAGACGGGTGGTCTCTTTGCAGCAAGTAACTAGGAAAGTCGCCTGGGTGGCGATGGCCGCGAGCGCGGCCCTCGTCGCCGCAGCGTGCAGCAGCTCGGGCGGGAACGCGCCGGGCGGCGGATCGAGTTCCAGCGTGACCGTGCCGCAGATATCGGCATCCGACTTCAACAACAGTTTCACCGCCATGTCGCAGCTCAAGCCGCTCGCCAAGGTGGGCAAGGGCAATGTGGCGGTCATCCTGCCGGACACCGTGTCGTCGGCGCGTTACGTCGAATTCGACGCTCCGTATCTGACTACGTCACTGGTGAAGGCGGGCCTTTCGAAGTCGCAGTTCACCGTGCAGAATGCGCAGGGCGTCGACGCCACGGAACTGAGCGACGCGCAGACTGCCATCACCAAGGGCGCGAGCGTCCTCATCATGGACCCGCTGGACTCAACCGTCGGCGCTGCGATCGAGAAGTACGCGGCGGCGCACGGGGCCTCGGTGATCGACTACGACCGGCTCACTCTGGGCGGCCAACGCAAGTACTACGTCAGCTTCAACAACGTCAAGGTCGGCACCCTGCTCGGCCAGGGCCTGGTGAGCTGCGTCAAGGCCTGGAAGGTCAAGAACCCGAACGTGCTCGTCATGTACGGCGACCCGACCGACAACAACGCGACGCTGTTCGGTCAGGGCTACAACGCCGTGCTCAACCCGCTGTTCAAGAACGGCACGTACAAGCAGGTCGGCAAGGCAGCCGGAACCTGGGACCCGCCGACCGCGCTGAGCGAGTTCCAGCAGCAGTTCACCGCGCATCCCAGCATCAACGCGCTGCTCTCACCGAACGACGAGAATGCCTCCCCGATCATCACCTACCTGCAGCGCAAGGGCGTCAAGACGCATACCTTCCCGGTCACCGGCCAGGACGCAACGCTGATCGGGCTGCAGGACATCCTGGCCGGCTACCAGTGCGGCACCGTGTACAAGCCGATCTACCTGGAGGCCCAGACGGCGGCGGCTCTGGCCATGTACCTGCGGGCCGGAGTGTCCGTCC
>DASPZH010000342.1:0-2812 GCA_035636335.1 Streptosporangiaceae bacterium | reverse complement strand
CCGAACCGCATCGACACCACGCCCGCCTCGCGCTCGGACAGCGTGTCCAGCACCGAGTGAAGCTGCTCCTGCAGCAGCGTGAAGCTGACCGCCTCGCCCGGCTGGATGGCCTCGGAGTCCTCGATCAGGTCACCGAACTCGCTGTCGCCGTCCTCGCCGAGCGGGGTGTGCAGCGAGATCGGCTCGCGGCCGTACTTCTGCACCTCGATGACCTTCTCCGGGGTCATGTCGAGCTCGGCGGCCAGTTCCTCGGGGGTCGGCTCCCGGCCCAGGTCCTGCAGCATCTGCCGCTGCACCCGCGCCAGCTTGTTGATGACCTCGACCATGTGCACGGGGATCCTGATCGTGCGGGCCTGGTCGGCCATCGCCCTGGTGATCGCCTGCCTGATCCACCAGGTGGCGTAGGTGGAGAACTTGTAGCCCTTGGTGTAGTCGAACTTCTCCACCGCCCTGATCAGGCCCAGGTTGCCCTCCTGGATCAGGTCGAGGAACAGCATCCCGCGGCCGGTGTACCGCTTGGCCAGCGAGACCACCAGCCGAAGGTTCGCCTCGAGCAGGTGGTTCTTCGCCCGGCGGCCGTCCTCGGCGATCCACTCCAGGTCGCCCCTGACGTCGTGCGGCATCGCCCGGCCGCCATCGGCCAGCTTCTCCTCCGCGAACAGCCCGGCCTCGATCCGCTTGGCCAGCTCGACTTCCTGCTCGGCGTTGAGCAGCGGCACCTTGCCGATCTGCTTGAGGTAGTCCTTCACCGGGTCCGACGTCGCGCCGGCCACCGCCACCTGCGCGGCGGGCAGGTCCTCGTCGTCGTCGCCGTAGACGAAGGCCTCGTCCTCCGACTCCTCGGCGGCGCCCGGCGCGGCCGGCGCTGCCGCCGGCGCCGGGACGGCAGCGGCGGCTGGCGCCTTGGCCCCGGGCCCGGGCGCGCCGCCGGGCTCGGGCGCGCCGGGCCCGTCCGCGTCATCGGCATCGTCGTCACTGCCGTCGACGTCAAGTCCTCCGGCCGCGTCCTCGCCGATGGCGCCGTCGCCCTCGAGTTCGGAAAGATCGTCCAGATCGACGTCCATGTCTGCCACCGCGGCCAGGTCCGGCTCACCCTCCAGCTCAGCCACAGCGCCTAGGTCGGGATCGCCGTTCAGGTCCGCAACCGCACCAAGATCCGGGTCAACGTCCAGATCAGCCGCTTCCGCCAGGTTCACGTCACCTTCCAGATCAGCGAGTTCGGCGAGAGAGTTCTCGCCGGCTGAGCCACGTCCCTCATTCGAGCCATTGGCCGCCGCGCCGCGTGCTCCGCGATTGGCGCCCGACGACTTGGCCGCTCGGCTATCCGCCGTAACGGGACCGGCCGGGCCCGCGATGGCCGGGTCAACTACAGTATCCGCTCCGCCCGACGAGGTCGTCCCGCCGCCGCGATCCTTCTTCGCTGACCGGCGCGCCGACTTGCGCGTTCCGCTGCCCGCTCGGCGCGAGGCCGGCTGGCCCTGCGTGGCCGTCGCATCGTCCGGCACGAGCGCGACGGCAGCGTCGCCAGGCCCGCCGGCGGAGTCGGCTGGCTCTGCCCGGGATTGCTGCGGAACGCGAGCGCCTCGGCCTGTCGGCGTCGGCTGCCTCCGCGCCGCGGAGCTTGCAGCGCTTGCCACCGCGGTCACCCCTTCCTTCGCTGGCCGATAAGCCGCCACGCCCCGGTCAGTCCCCCACCGACCGAGCTAGCCGGCAACACCGACGCTCTCCTGCGATCGTCTGGCCAAGAAACCGCGCCCTACCGCCGGGTCGCCAGGCTTCTCGCCGTTCGCAGAGCCCCCGCTCTGCCGTGCCTGGCAGCGGGAACACCGCTCCCGCCCCCCACCTTAGGCGGAGTTGGAAGGTAGGTCGTACCACTCCAAGCCCGAACCCCCCGATCGGGTCGCTGCCCGACAACTACACGCTGCGAAAGCGTACCCACAACTTTCACGGCTTGACCTTCCTTGCCCGCCTTCAGCCGCGCCCGAGTCCGCCCGCGCGCCCGGACTTGCCCGGATGCCCCGCCACGCGCTGACGCCCGGCAGGCCGCCGCGCCGGCATCTGCAGCACGAGCACCGTGACGTCATCGTCCTGCTCGTAGCCGGTCATCATGTTGTCCACCAGGTAGTCGATCAGCCGCTGCGGATCGGTGACCACCTTCGCCGGAGCACGCGCCGCGACGGCGACCAGTTCGTCGAGTCCCACATCGAGGCCGCGCCTGCGGTTCTCCACCAGACCATCGGAGTACAGCACCGCGGTGTTTCCCGGCGGCAGGCTGAACGGGTACTGCCAGCGCGGGCTGGCCCAGCCGAGCGGCGTGCCCGCTTCGGTGTCGTCGAGCCGCGGCGGCTCGCCAGGGGCGAGCAGCAGCGGCGGCAGGTGGCCCGCGTTGCCCGCCACGCCCTCCCCGGTCTGCGGGTCCACCACCAGGTAGCAGACCGTCGTAACCTGCTCGTCGAGCTCGGTGGCGAGGAACAGCCTGTCCAGGCCGGCCAGGACCGCCGCCGGCCTCGGGTCGGTCAGGGCCAGCGCGCGCAGCGCGTTCCTGACCCGCCCCATCCCGGCCGCGGCGGTCAGGCCCTTGCCCATCACGTCCCCGGCCGCGACAGCCAGCTTGCCGTCCGGCAGCCGGAAGGCGTCGTACCAGTCGCCGCCCACCTCGATGCTGACCGGCTTGTACGTGGCTCGCAGCGCGATGCCCGGCACGTCGGGCAGCGTGTCAGGCAACAGGCTCCGCTGCAGCGTCTCCGCGGTGGTGTGCTCGCGCTCGTAGAGCTTGGCCCGCTCCAGGGCCAGCGCGCCCTGGCCGGCCAGC
>DASPZH010000341.1:0-2325 GCA_035636335.1 Streptosporangiaceae bacterium | reverse complement strand
GACGGCCCGCACCCGGACGCGGCACGCGACGGTGTGGCGAGCGTGCCGCTGTCGGTGGACGACTTCGAGGTCACCGAGACCGAGCGGCATACCGCGGCGGCGGTGTGCCTGCTCGTCGACCTGTCCTACTCGATGGCGCTGCGCGGCACGTGGAGCGCGGCCAAGCAGACCGCGCTGGCCCTGTACTCACTGGTCAGGACCAGATTCCCGCAGGACTCGCTGCAGGTGATCGGGTTCTCCAACTACGCCAGGGAACTGCGGGAGGCCGACCTGGCCGGGCTGGGCTGGGACATGGTGCAGGGCACCAACCTGCATCACGCGCTGGTCCTGGCCGGACGCTTCCTCGACCGGCGTCCCGAGCACAACCCGGTCGTGCTGATCATCACCGACGGCGAGCCGACGGCGCACCTGCGCCGGGACGGCAAGTCCGAGTTCGACTGGCCGCCGTCGCCGGAGACGCTCGAGCTGACCATGGCCGAGGTGGACAAGATGACCAGGCGGCGCGCGACGCTCAACATCTTCATGCTCGCCGACGACGAGCGGCTGACCAACTTCGTCGACGAGGTGGCCAGGCGGAACGGCGGCCGGGTGCTGCGGGCCCTGCCCGACAGCCTGGGCGAGTACGTGGTCAGCGACTTCCTGCGGTCCCGCAGGGAGCGGAGCAGGTAGCCGCAAAAACGGTCGACATCGGGCGCTTTCCTGAAGTAGCCCATTCTCTCAGCCCACTAGTAGTAGCTTGCGGCACGTAGTCATCTCCCTGCCCGGCGGGCCGCCCGCCGGGCCATCGGGGAAGTCCAGTCCTCCCGGAGCCGCAGGTCGGCCCGCGGAGAATCCCGCCCTCCGAAGGAGGAAGATAGTGAGTTCTGAAACTGTCTCTGGCGGCGCCGGCTCCAAGCGGCCGCTGGTCGTCGCCCTGGCCGTGATTGGCGCAGTATTCATCGTCCTGGCCGTGCTCTTCTTCGCGGGCGTCGGCCTCGGCCCGCTGAACACGATCGGGCACTCGGGCAAGGTCAACCACGGCAGCCATGACATCCGCGGCTCGCTCAGCGCGGTCGTCGGCGTTCTCGCCTTCGGCGGCGCCTGGTTCCTGAACAGGAAGTCGGCGAGCTGAGCCTGACCGCCTGAGCCTGACCGCCTCAGCCTGCGCGCCGGAACTCCTCGGCCGGGCTTGGTCGCCGGGCCTGCCACGGCGGGGCCGCAAGCGCCCGCAGCACGAACCGGAGTGCCGGGACGGACCGCAAGGCCCGTCCCGGCATTATCCGGATTTCATCCCGCCATGGCGGCCGGGAATCGGACTGTCCTGGTTCTAGACTCGCCCCATGTCTTTCTCCCAGCACCTGGTCCTGTGGCTGCACGTCGCGTTCGTCATCTTCACGATCGGCCCCGTCACGCTGGCCATCATGTCGACGCCGCGCTACATCAGAAAGCGGGATATCAGGATCCTGCGTTACCTGACCAGGATGACTTTCGTGTTCGCGATCGCCTCGCTCGGCGTGCTGGTCGCCGGCATGGCCCTGGCGTCGATGATCGGCAAGGCCGGCAAGCCGTGGGTCATCGTCTCCGCGACCCTGTTCATCGTCGCGATCCTGCTGCTCGGCCTGATCTACCGGGACCAGCGGCGCGCGATCAAGGCGCTCGAGGCGGGCACGGCCGCCGGCGTGGCGAGCGAGCAGGCGAGCGCTCCCCTGGCCGACCAGGAAACGGGCACCGAGACTCCCGCCGCCCCTGCGTCGCCCTCCGGCACGGTGCCGTCCGCCGGCCCGGTATCGTCCGCGGGCACGCAGCCCGCCGCCGGCTCGGAGCAAGCCGCCGCCGCGCCGCCGCAGGCCACCAAGCCCTCCGAGCCCGCCGAGCCCGCCGGCGCCATCCCGGCGCACCTGGCCAGCGTCGAGCGCGGCCGGATCGCCATGATCGGCGGTGTGGTCAGCCTGATCTGGCTGGTCGTCCTCGTGCTGATGGCCTGGAACAGCTAAAGGCGGATGGCCCATGGCCGGACAGGCGGCCGGACCGGCGCACGGGTCGGACCGGCTCGAACCGGGTAGGAACCGGCTAAGCGGGCAACTGATGTCGTCGGCGGGAGTCCGGCGGCCGGGGAGCCAGGGCCGGCCTGAACATAAGGGCAGGTGACGATGACGTACGCAAGCGAGCCAGAGTTCGACGAGTTCTCGCCCTACCCGCCCATCGCCGACTACGGCTTCCTGTCCGACTGCGAGGTCACGGCGCTCATAGCGCCGGGCGGGTCGGTTGAGTGGATGTGCCTGCCCCGGATGGACGGCCCGAGCGTGTTCGGCTCGCTGCTGGACCGGGACGCGGGCTGGTTCCGGT
>DASPZH010000340.1:0-11801 GCA_035636335.1 Streptosporangiaceae bacterium | reverse complement strand
GCCGCGATCTGGTAGTCGTCGAACTCGAAGTCGTACAGCGCCTGGAACGCGGCCAGCCCTGGGTCGTCCGCCTGCCCGGTGCGCACGTAGGCCGCATACCGGTCGGCGGGGCTCGTGGGGCTGGCGGCGCTGCCCGGCTTGCTCATGGATGCAAGGCTACGGGCCGTCTTGGGTCGTTGAACTGCCGGACCGAGCGACGGAGTCCGCGAGCGCCAGTCCCCGGTCAGTGAGGCCGCACCCGTCCGCCGATTGGCGACGGATGCTAGCGGCTGGCCTCGACGTCGTCAAAGTCGGAGGCAGCGACCGGTTCGGTGTCCAGCCCGTACTCGGAGATCTCCTCGGGGCTCAGGCCGGGATAGACCGTACCGCGGCGGGCCTTCCTGCGGTCGTTGGCCCAGGCGAATAGCTCGGCGGCCTCGACCAGCGCCACGCAGGGCACCGCGAGCAGCAGCATGCTGATCGGATCGGGGCTCGGCGTCGCGACCGCCGCGAACGCGAAGATGGCAAAGATGATCATCCGCCGCCACTTGGCGAACCGCTTGTGCGTCAGTACCCCGGACAGGTTCAGCAGCACCATGACCAGCGGGAGCTCGAACGCCACCCCGAAGATCAGCAGCATCGCGGTCGCGTAACCGAGGTAGGTGTTGATGGTGATGAGCGGAACGACGTGGTGCGGAACCACGCCGAGCAGGAATCGCAGCCCCTTGGTCATCGCGAAGTAAGCGATGGTGCCGCCGATCCCGAACAGCGGGAAGGCGGCTCCCGCGAAGAGGTACGCCCAGCGCTTCTCGCGCGCGTGCAGGCCGGGAGCGATGAACGCCCAGAGCTGGTAGAGCCAGAACGGAGCGGAGATGATGATGCCGATCGCGATGGCAAGCTTCAAGCGCAGAAACAGCGAGTCGAACAGTCCGGTGACGTACAACTGACAGCTTGCGTTGTGGGTGAGCCCAGTGACCACCTTGGCAGGCAGCCTGCAGTAGGGCGCCTCGAGGAACTTCCAGACCGGCGGATACAGATACCAGCCCGCAATCGACGCCAGGGTGACCGCGAGCAGGGCCTTGAACACGCGGTTCCGCAGTTCGCGGATGTGCTCCATCAGCGGCATCCGCGCCTCGGGATCCGCGGCGCGGCGGCTGCGCGCAAGCCGGAGCCGACGTGGGTCAGCGCCCGGCGCCGAACCGTTCGTCGTGGCCGGGCTGTCCTGCGGGGCGGACATCACCGTCCCTGAGCTCAGTACGACCGGGTGTCTTGCTGCCCGGCCGTGGCCGAGCCGCTGCCCTGCTGGGCGTTACCTGCCGACTGCTGCAGGTCGTTGAGCTGCCGCTGGAGTGCGTCGATCTGGGCCTGCTGCGCCGACATCGGCGGCGGGCTGGGCAGCGGCTGAGGTGGCGTGGGCGGGACGACCGTGGCGCGCGTGGTCGAAGCCTCCTCGGCTTGGTTGTCCTCGTCGAGGCCCTTGACCGACTTCTTGAAGATATGCATGGACTTGCCGAGCGCCTGGGCCGCTCCAGGCAGCCTGGTCGAGCCGAACAGGAGCAGCACCACCACAAGCAGGATGATGATGTGCGGTGCGCTGGGATCGAACATGATGGTCCCCAATCCATTCGGGAGGCGTACCGGCGTCGGGTCAGCGGTACTTCGTCACCGACGAGGCGCCAGGTCGCCCGCACCGTATTCTACATGCGTCACCAGGCGAGCCTGTCGCCCCGATCCGGCGCTGCCGGCCGCCTTGCCCACCAGTACAACACCACGGGCCACGGTCCGCCATCCATCCGGCCCCAAACTCCCGCCTTAGGCGCAACTGCCCGCTTCAGGCGTACTGCGCGAGCGCCGCGGTCGCCTCGTCCTCGATCTCCCGCACCAGGCCCTCGGGCGCCGTGACCTTGCCGTCCTCACCGAGCCGCAGCGCGAGCCGCCTGACCCAGCCGGTATCCGGAGTCCGCAGCACAACCTTGAGCCGCCCGTCCCCGAGGTCGCTGACCTGCTCGCACGGGTAGTAGTGGGAAACCCAGTGCCCGGCCCGCGACAGCTCGAGCTCGACCCTGACGTCGCTGGCCGACGGCCGGAACAGCCCGGAGTCGACGTCGACGTGCTTCGCCTGGCCGGGAACCTCGGCCGCGACGTCGAGCACGGCCAGCGCGAGTACCCGGTCCAGCCGGAACAGCCTGACCGCCTCGGCCCGGCGGCACCACGCCTCCAGGTACGTCCTGCCCTCGAGCAGCAGCAGCCGCATCGGGTCGACGTCACGCTCGGTCGCCTCGTCCCGGCCCGGCACGTAGTAGGACAGGTGCAGCCGCCTGCCCCGCCGCATCGCCTCGGCCACCTGGGCCTGGACGTCGAGGGGCGCGCGCCCGTCCATGTGCACGGCGACCTGGGCGCTGGCCGTGGCGGCGTCGCCGGCCGCGGCCTCCAGCTTGGCGATCGTCCTGCGCAGCGCGGACCGGTCCTGCGGGCCGGGCAGCTCGGCCAGCATCCGCAACCCGATCAGCAGCGCGCTCGCCTCGTCCGTGCCGAGCCGCAGCGGCCGGTCCATCGACTCGGCCTGGCTGACCATGATCTCGCCGCCCTCGTAGGACAGGTCGATCGGGCAGTACGGGTCGGGCGACCGCAGCTCGACGCACCAGAGCATGTTCAGGTCGTCGACCAGCTCATTCTCCGTAATCTCGAACGCGGCCGCGGTCTCGGCCAGCCCGACAACCTCCCGGCTGACGACGTAAGGCACCAGCGCGAGCAGCCGCTGCAGCCGGTCGGTCGCGGTCCCCGACCTGCCCGCCCGGCCGGAACCGCCCGCCCGGCCCGAACCGCCCGCCCGGCCGGAGCCCCGGCTCGATCCCCGGCTCACGCCAGCGCACCCTTCAGCCGGCGGATGACCGCCTCGCGCAGGTCGACCGGCTCGATGACCACGACGTCGGCGCCGAACGAGGCGATGTAGTCGGCGTACCAGCCGGCGTCGGAGAACGGCGCCTCGACCAGGTCCCAGCCGTCCGGCCCTGGCCGGTCCGCGCTGGCCCGGCGGCGCAGCCCGAAGCCGGCCCCCTGCCTGATCCGCAGCACGGCGGTCCTGACCGACGGCGGCGCCCCGTCCCACGCCTGGACCAGGTTGTGCACGTCTGTGCCCGCGGGAACGGCGACCGAGCCCGGCGGGCCGGTGAAGCTGACCGGGCCGTCGATGCGGCTCAGCCGGAACACGCGCTCCTGCCCCCGGTCCTGGTCGAACCCGGCCACGTACCAGCGGCCGTGCCGGTTCACCACGCCCCACGGCTCGAGCTTCCTGCGCTGCGGCACCGTCCGGCCCGCGGCCTGGTAGCCGAACGTCACCGGCCGCCGGTCCCTGACCGCCTGCCACAGCGGCGCGAACGCGGCCTCCTCGGTCTGTAGCCTCGGCTCGATCCCGGGCTGCGTGGTCTCCTCGGCGTCGATCCCCGCCGCGCGCAGCTTCAGCAAGGCGCCGGCCGCCGCCCCGGCCAGCTCGGCCTGGCGCCAGACCCGGGCGGCGAGACCGAGGACGGCCGCCTCGTCGGGCTCGAGCCTGATCTCGGGCAGCTCGTAGGCCTGCCGAGGGATCCGGTAGCCGACCTCCTCGTCGGCCCCGGCGTTCGTCCCGGTCTCCAGCGGGATGCCCAGCTCGCGCAGCTCGTCCTTGTCCCGCTCGAACATCCGCTTGAACGCGTCGAACGCCTCCGGGTAACCGGGCACCGCGTCGCGGATCTGGCCAGCGGTCAGATACCGGCGCGCGGACAGCAGGCAGACGACCAGGCTGAGCAGACGCTCGGTCTTCTGCTTTGACATCGCCACTCCTAGCCGCACAGCTCATTCGGATTCGACGATAACGCGTGCGCCCGCATGCTCGGCGGATTGTGGCAGGTTCGGTCGCGCGTGCCGCTAGCCTGCCACAGTGATCAGGTGGCGGCGGGGCACGGTGACGGCGGTCAGGCGGGAGTGGCCGGGTGCCGCCGAGCTCGACGTGGCGGTGTCGGGAGCGCCGGTGCGCGCGCTGGCCTACCCCAGGCTCACCGGCAGGCCAGAGCCAGGCGACGAGGTGCTGCTCAACACCGGCGCGCTCGACCTTGGCCTCGGCACGGGCGGTTACGCGCTGGTCGTCGCGGTGCCCGGCCGGCTGCCACCCGACCCGCCAGGGCCCGGGCACCTGGTCAAGGCCAGGTACACACCGCAGCAGGTGACCGTGCATGGCGCCGACGAGCAGGGCTCGGCCCACCACGAAGTTCTGCGCGAGGCCGATGACCTGGACGGCATTCCCGTGGTGGTCGCCGACCTGCACTCGGCGCTGCCCGCGGTGCTGGCCGGCTACTACGCGCAACGGCTCGCGCCGGCCGGTCCCGGTTCGCCGGCCGGTCCCGGCCCGGGCGGCCCAGCTCCCGGCCCGGGCGGCCCAGCTCCCGGCCCGGACAACAGGGTGTGCTACGTCATGCCGGACGGCGGCGCGCTGCCGATCTGGTTCTCGCGCACCGCCGCGGCGCTGCGCGAGATCGGCTGGCTGGCCGCGACGATCACGGTAGGCCAGGCGTTCGGCGGCGACCTGGAAGCGGTTACCCTGCACAGCGGCCTGCTCGCCGCCAGGCACGTGCTCGGCGCCGACCTCGTGGTGGTCGCGCAGGGCCCGGGGAACCTGGGAACCGGGACCCGGTGGGGCTTTTCCGGAGTTGCCTGCGGCGAGGCGGTGAACGCGGCTGCCGTGCTCGGCGGCCGGCCGGTCGCCTCGCTGCGGATCAGCGCGGCCGACCCGCGCGAGCGGCACCGCGGCATCTCGCACCACAGCCTGACCGCCTACGGCCGGGTCGCGCTGGCCAGGGCCGACGTGGTCGTGCCCGACCTGCCGGGCGAGTTCGGCGTGCGGGTCGCCGCAGCGGCCAAGCCGCTCGGGGCACGGCACAACCTGGTCATGGTCGGCGTGGACGGCCTGCGCGAGGTGCTCGCGGCCTGTCCGGCGCCGCTGTCCACGATGGGACGCGGCCTCGACGCCGACCTAGCGTACTTCCTGGCCGCCGCGGCGGCGGGCAGGCACGCCGCCGCGGTCGCGCTCAGCTAGGTAGCCGCCAGGACGTCGACAACGAAGACGAGCGTGTCGGTGCCCTTGATGCCCGCCTGGGCGTTGCCCTTGCTCCCGTAGCCCTCCGCCGGGGGCACCACGAGCATGACCCGGCTGCCTACCGGGACGCCGACCAGGCCGGTGTTCCAGCCCGGGATGACCTGGCCCAGCGTGAACAGGCTCGGCGGCGCGGTCGGCTGCGTCGTCGACGGCCAATTGTCGTTGAACACCTTGCCGGTCCGCCAGATCGAGGCGACGTACCTGACCACGACCGACTGCTTGGCCTTCACCGGCACTCCGGTCCCCTTGATCAGCGTCTTGACGACCAGCTTGCTGGGCGGCGACGTCTTCGGGACCAGGATCTGCGGTGCCGCGCCGCCCGCGCCGTGCACGGTCGGCAGGCTGCCGCCGCCGTCGGAGATGTTCTTGCCGGACGCGCTCGCGTTCGCGGGGAATGCTTGCATCAGGTCGACCACCCAGACCAGGGTGTCGGTGGGGTTGATGTGGATCTGGGGGTTGCCGTGGGTGCCGTATCCGAACTTGGGCGGCAGCACGGCGAGCACCCGGCTGCCGACCCGCTGCCCGGCGATGGCCTTCTGCAGCCCGGTGAGCCCGATCGCGACCGGGAGCACCTGCGGCGTGGCGGTGAAGCTGGAGAAGATCAGCTTGTTGGCCTTGCCGCGCCACCGGTAGACGTCGAAGTTGGCCAGGTAGGAGTCCCCGGAGGTCAGCTTCAGGCCGTGCCCGCGGACCAGGGTCTTGGTCACCAGAGTGCTGCCCGCCTTGTGCGCCGGGATGTGCACCGTCGGTGCCTTGCCTTCGGACCCGGTGACCTTGACCGACGCGTTTGTGCTGGTCGTGGCGGGTGATGACGAGCATCCGGCCAGTGCCGCGGTGACGGCGAGCGGGGCCAGGAGAGCTGCGGTCAGGCGTCGCATGGGTGTCCTTCGGTGAGAGAGCACGGTCTTGTAAATCATGGTGTTGTAAATCACAGGGCTGTCAGATGACCGGGCAGTCAAGTCACAAGGTGGTCAGCCTACCCGCGGGGCCAGCGTCGGCCGTCCCTACTCGCCGGGCGGCACCGGCAAAGGCCTGGCGGGCACCGGGCCTGACCTGGTTCGCGGCGGCAGCGGGCCGCCGCGAACCAGGTCAGCCAGCAGGTTCTTGTTCCAGACAACGATTATGTAATTCTTGCGGTGGACGTTTACGTAGTAAATTCGCAATGGCTGTCCGAAGGTGCGCCGGACGGAGGCGACCGTCGGATAGCGGTTGAATCCCGGCGGACTCGGGACGAGGACGATGAAGTTCGCGTAGCTGACCGCCGGGTTGAACCAGTCGGCCTTCACCTCCCAGTAGTCGCTGGTGATCTGGGCGTCGTGCGCGAGGACCGAGCGGAGCGCGACCCGGCCGCCGGTGTCCAGGGTGGTGATGTTGGCGTCCCAGTAGCCGGCCAGCCCGTCATCGAGGTGATGCGCGGCGAGCCAGCGGCCGAGCACCGCGCTCGGCGGCTGGGCGGGCGGTTGGATCACCACCCGGCCCAGGCTTACCAGGTAGCCGGCCAGCACGACCGCCAGCGCGGGCAGCAGCCGCGCGGCGGCGAGCCGTCCTGCGAGCGCCCTCCCGGCCAGGGCCGCGCCGAACGGGAGCACGGCCGTGATGTCCCTGGTGCTCGCCAGGTCGTCGGCCCGCGTGCTGAACAGGTAGGCGGTCAGCGTGACCACGATCGCGGCGGCGAGCAGCGCGGTGGCGAGCTCGGCGCGCGGCAGCCGCCTGAGGGTGGCGCAGGTCGCCCAGGCCGCCAGGGCCAGGCCGGCCAGGTGCGCGAAGGCCAGGGCGGCAGCCAGTCCGGCGCGGTCGCCGAGGAAGTTCGCCCCGAACAGCAGCAGGAACCCGCGGCCGGTCACCGTGACCGAACGGGCCAGGTCGCCGGAGGATACGAGGGTGGGCGCTACCGGCCAGAGCCGGAAGCCGCCGCGGGTGGCGATCATCATCAGCGCGGTGCGAGCCAGCCAGATCGCCAGCGCCGCCGCGCCGCCGAGTGCCAGGTCGAACCGCGCGTCGCGCCACGGTCTCCTGTGCCGGAGTCTGGCCAGATAGATCCGCGCGGCGGCGACCGCGAGCACCGGCAGGATCCCGGTGAACAGCACGATGCCGTCGGCGACCAGTCCCGCGGTCAGGACAGCGCAGGCCGCGATCGGGGTGTACCAGTGCCGCGGAGCGCGGTCGACCAGCAGGAACGTCACCATGACCGGGATCGTGCTGCCGATGTGGTCCGGTGACCCCATCAGCACGTAGATCCCGTCGCCGGCCTGGGGTGCCGCCATGATGCCGATCGCCAGGACGCAGCGGACGACCGCCTCGCGTCCGGTTGCGCGGCCCTTGGCGAGCAGCGCGGCGAGCAGCGCGAGCAGCGTGTACGTCATCGCCCCCGCCACGTGCACCACGTCCGGGCTCAGCCCGCGCAGCCGCTCGATCAGCATGTACTGCGCCAGCTCGGTCGGGTAGAACGACACGTCGGAGAGCTGCCAGCCCCGCAGCAGCGGGTTGCCGTGCAGCATGTCCCAAGCCTGCAGCGCGTTGGACGCCCCGTCGGAGGTGACCGCGGCGGTGCGCGCGACGTGCAGGTAGACGGCGAACAGCGCGACACCGGTGACCGCCCAGGTCAGGACGGCGGCGACGGTGCCCGGCCGGATCCGCGGTCGCCGACTCCGTGGTCGTTGATTCCGCGGTCGCCGGTCCTCCGGTCGCCGGTCCTCCGGTCGTGGGTCCTCCGGTCGCTGGTCCTTCGGTCGCGGGTCCTTCGGTCGCGGGGTATCCGGACGCCGGGTCCGCGGCGGCTCGCTGCCTGCCCGCCTGGCGCGGCGGACCAGCAGCCCGGGGGCGGAGAACGCGAGTATCGTCGCGGCGGGAACGCTGACCGGGATTCTCGGCACGCCGATCCGCGCCCGGGCGCGACTGGCGAGCCCGCGGCGCTCGGGGGTTTGCTGGGCGGTCACATCAGCCCCGCGGCGGTCACATCAAGCCAGCGGCGATCGCGTCGCGCACCCAGTCGATGACCTCGTCGAGCATCTCCTCGAGCGTGGTCCGCGCCGTGAACCCGAGCACCCTGCGTGCCTTGGCCGTATCGGGAACGCGGCGCTGGACATCGTCGGGGTACGGCTCGTCGTACACGAGCCTGGGCGGCGAGTCTGGCCCGTTGATCTTGTGCCAGATCAGCGTCGCGAGCTCGGTGACGGTGGTGCCGCGGTCGGCGGACAGGTTGAAGTCCTCGCCGGCCGCGGCGGGATGCTCCATCGCGGCCACGATGCCCCGGGCCAGGTCCCTGCCGTAGGTGTAGTGCCGCACCTGCTTGCCGGCGCCGAGCACGTGCAGCGGATCCTGGCCGGTCAGCACCCGGTACACCAGGTCCGGGACGACGTGGCTGGCGGCCAGGCCGGCCTCGCCCGTGGCGGCGCGGGCCGGCCGCGCCTCCCCCGCGCCGACGCAGTTGAACGGGCGCACGATCGTGAACGGCAGCCCGTACTGGTCCCAGGCGGCCCTGGCGAAGTACTCGACCGCCAGCTTCTGGAAACCGTAGGCGGTCGCCGGCGGCGGCACCTCGAGCTGCTGGCCCTCCCGCGACGGCCAGCTTGCCGCGCTCTCGTAGACCATCGACGACGACACGTAGGTGACCTTGCGCAGCTCGCCGCGGCCGTGCGCGGCGATGGCCGCGTCGCACGCCGCGGCGGTGATCCGCTCGTTGGCGGCCAGCAGGTCATACGGGTAGCGGTGGAAGTAGCCGATGCCGCCGACCATCGCGGCCGCGGCGATGAGGTGCTCGCGGCCGGCCAGCAGTTCGGCGACGAGCCCGGTGTCGCGGGCGTCGCCGCGCACGAACCGGTAGCCGGGACGGGCCCGGCCGGGCGGCCGCAGGTCACCGTACTTGGACAGGTTGTCCAGGCCGGTCACCTGGTAGCCGCGGTCGAGCAGCTCGGTGACGACGTAGCCGCCGACGAAGCCGGCCGCGCCGGTGACGAGCACCCGGCAGGCTGCGCCGCTGCGCGTCACGCCGCTCCCCGGGACTCGCGCGCGCCGGCCAGCGGGCCGTTTGCCGCGATCACGTGCCAGGTGGCCCAGTCGGTGGCCGGCGCCTGCGCGGGCACGCGAACCACCGGGGAGGGTCTCTCGGTGACCGGCACGGCGCTCCCGGCGACCGGCACGGCGCTCCCGGCGACCGGCACGGCACTCGAGGCTAGCGGCACCGGCCTCCCGGCGACCGGCGACCCGGCCGCCCGCCCGCGACGCGAGCAGCGGGCCGCAATCTCGTCGGCAGTCAGTGCCCGGCCGAAGCAGAAGAGATACCAGCGCAGGTAGGACGGCATCCAGGCGAGGACTCGGAACCCGGAGCGCCCGTCCTGCCGGTCCAGCCAGATCGTGGGAACCTCCGCGACCTGCCTGCGCAGCCTGCGGGCCTTGGCGGTCAGCTCGATGCCGATCGCGAAGCCCTGCCGCGAGTCGATCCCGACCTCGCGGACGAACGACGTCGAGTAGGCCTTGAAGGAGTTGGTCGCGTCGCTGGTCCCCGGCCAGGCCAGAAGCTGCAGCGAGCGGCCGGCCAGCCGCGACAGCAGCCCCTTGACGATCGGCCCGCCGATCTGGCCGCCGCCTCTGGCGTAGCGCGAGGCCGCGGCCACGGCGGCACCGCGCTCGACCAGCGCGGCCAGCTCGTCGACCTGCCGCGGGTCGTCACTGTTGTCGGCCATCGTCACCACGACCACGCCGGCCCGCGCCTGGTCGATGCCGTACCGGATCGCGTTCGCCGGACCTGGCCCGTACGCGCCGACCACGCACCGCAGCCTCGGCTCGGTGACGGCCCTGGCCTGCACCTCCTCCCAGGTCGGGTCGCTGGCCGAGTCGACGACGACGACGATCTCGCACCGGGACCTGACCGCGGCGAAGATCCGGCCGAGTGCCCGGCCGATACGGCCCGCCTCGTCCCGCGCCGGTACGACGATCGAGATCCGCGGGGCGCTTCGTGTCGGCTGGGTCATGCCAGAACTCCTCGGCGAAGTAGGTTCCAGATGTCGACGACCGGCTTGTCGGTCCGCAGCTCGCGGTACTGCGGATGCGGCGCGCCGATCACCAGCAGGTCGGCGCGGTCGAGTACGTCTTCGAGCGGCAGCAGGTCGGGATCGCCGCGGACCAGCGGGTCGGTGCACAGCACCTCGCGCGCCTTGGCCGCCAGCAGGTCGGCGAGCAGGTAGGCCAGGCTCGACCTGGCGTCGTCCGACCCGCCCTTGAACGCCATGCCGAGCACCCCGACGGTCATGGCGGGGAGATCGAAGCGCAGCTCGAGCCGGCCGACCAGGTAGCCGGGCAGGCCCTGGTTGACCGCGATCGCGGCGCGGCCCAGCGTGAAACCCGCGTTCGACCGCGCCAGGCCCGCGGTGTCCTTGAGCAGGCACGGGCCCGCGGTGAAGCCGGCCGGCGCCAGGTCGCCTGCTCGCGGATAGTCGCGCACGAGGCTCTGGCGGATCCGCTCGTAGTCGAGTCCGAGGTCGCTGGCGATCATGTAGAACTGGTTGGCCGCGGCGAACCTGATGTACCGCCACGCGTTGGTGAACAGCTTGGCCAGCTCGGCCTCCTCGACCGCCATCGGGACGAGCTCGGGGGTCAGCATCGAGAACAGCCTGCTGGCCCGCTCCAGGCCGCGCGCGGTGCGGCTGGCCACGATCTGCGGCAGCTCGTACAGCTCGGTCATCGCCCGGCCCTGCGCGATCCGCTCGGGGCAGAAGGCCACGTCCATGTCGATCCCCCGGCTGGCGACCAGCTTCTCGGCGATCGCCGTCGTGCCCGGCGTCACGGTGCTGCGCAGGATCAGGATCTGCCCGTCGCGGAACCGGTCGGCGCTGTCGGACAGCGCGGCCCTGACCGCGTCCGGCCGCCGGCCAGCGTGCTCGTCCAGGCCGCTGACCACCACAATGACGTGCTCGGCGGCGCCGACCACGGCCGGATCCGCCGACGCGACCAGCCGTCCGGCGGTGACCGCCCGGCGCAGCGGTAGCTCGGCGGCCGGCTCGCGGAACGGCGGCCGCCCGGCGTTGACAGACTCGATCGCCTGGTCGCTGACGTCGTAGATCGCGACGCTGGCGCCGCGGTCGGCGAACGCCACGGCGAGCGGCAGCCCGACATGCCCGCAGCCTCCGACGATCACCACGTCACGCGCGAATCGGCCGCTGAGGCGGCTGTGTTCTCGTTCTGTCACGAAGGTCCCCCGACTCCGCGCTGGCATGACCCGCCGGCAGCGACGGGCCGACCCCCGCAACGCCAGCGGCTCCTACGACTGTAGCGACGATGAGTATCCGAGGAATGACGATCAGTAATGACAGTGCAGATGCCAAGCCGCCCGCCGACTGATTGGCCCCTGAACTCCCCCGTCCGCCGTTTGTTCTCGCGCGGGCGGCCCGGCCGGGCGTGGGGGACTTTGGCCGGCGGGTAAGCCACTCAACCTTTTGGCTCGCGGCAGCGTTAGCTGAGTATGCGCACCAGGCAGCCGGCCGTCTCGCTCGAGGAGTTCGTGCGGGCGCGCTCGAGCAGCCTGCTGCGGACGGCGCTGCTGCTCACCCGGCAGAACCGCGCCGAGGCCGAGGACCTGCTGCAGCTTGCACCTGAGCGCGCCTACCGGCACTGGCCTCGGGTATGTGAGTCTGGCGAGCCGGAGCGTTATATCAGAAGGATCCTGGCCAATGCCTCGGCCGACCGGTGGCGCAAGCTT
>DASPZH010000339.1:0-4657 GCA_035636335.1 Streptosporangiaceae bacterium | reverse complement strand
CCTGCTCGGGCGGCTGCTGCGCGAGCAGCTTCCCGGCGTCGGCTACGTTCCCGGCGCGGCGACCTTCCTCGCCTGGCTGGACTGCCGCGGGCTTGGCCTGGGCGACGACCCGGCGGCCGTGTTCCTCGACCGCGGCCGGGTGGCGCTCAGCCCCGGCCAGGACTTCGGCGGCCAGGGCGCCGGGTTCGCCCGGCTCAACATCGGCACGTCGCCCGAGTTGGTGGCCGAGGCGGTGCGCCGGATGGCGGCGGCGGTCGCGGCCGCCCGGTCAGGTTAGCTACCGGGCTGGTCGCCGCTACGTGGATGTAGCTACCTGGCGACAGTGCCGTACGAGAGGGTACACCAGGGCATATTGACCCTGGTCAGCCCGCCCTTTCCGTGCAAATCTTGGTAGACAGCGCTAGAGCCGTCGCGCGTGGAGGACTTTGATGGGCAGGGACGTACCTGCGATCGCGATCACCCGTCGGGACCGGCGGGCCTACCGTGAGAAGGCACACATCTGCCTGGAAGTGCTTGAGCGAATGCTGCGCGAGTCCAGGTTCGACGCCGGGTCCCGGCGAGTCGGCCTGGAGATCGAGTTCAACCTGGTGGACAGCGCCGGCCGGGCCGCCATGACGAACGCCGACGTCCTGGCCGCGATCGACGATCCGGTCTGGACCAGCGAGCTGGGCCAGTTCAACATTGAGCTGGACTCCGATCCCGCCTCCCTGGCCGGCGACGGGTTCTCGCTGCTGGAGTCCAGCCTGGGCGCGACGGTGGCGCACGCGGCGGAGCGCGCGGAGGGAACCGGCAGCCGGATCCTGATGGTCGGCATCCTGCCGAGCCTGCGGCGCAGCGACATCGGCGTCCACACCATCTCGGCCAACCCGCGGTACAAGCTGCTGAACGACGAGATGCTGGCCGCCCGCGGCGAGGAGATGCGGATCAGCATCGATGGCGCGGAGAAGCTGCTCGCCTACACCGACCACATACTCCCCGAGGCCGCGTGCACCAGCGTTCAGTGTCACTTCCAGGTCAGCCCCGACTCGTTCGCGTGCTACTGGAACGCGGCCCAGGCCATCGCCGGCATCCAGGTCGCGATCGGGGCGAACTCCCCCTACCTGTTCGGCCGCGAGCTGTGGCGGGAGACCAGGATCACGCTGTTCGAGCAGGCCACCGACACCCGGTCCGAGGAGCTGCGCCGCCAGGGCGTCCGGCCGCGGGTATGGTTCGGCGAGCGGTGGATCACCTCGGTCACCGACCTGTTCGAGGAGAACCTGCGGTACTTTCCCGCGCTGCTGCCGCTGTGCGACGACGAGGACCCGGTCGCGGTGCTGGACCGGGGCGAGTCGCCGGAGCTGGCCGAGCTCACGCTGCACAACGGCACCGTGTACCGGTGGAACCGTCCCGTCTACGCGGTCGCCGACGGCAAGCCTCACCTGCGGGTGGAGAACCGGGTGCTCCCGGCCGGCCCCACGCTGGCCGACGTCCTCGCGAACGCCGCCCTCTACTACGGCCTGGTGCGCGAGCTCGCCGAGACCGACCCGCCGGTCTGGTCGCGCATGCCGTTCGACGCGGCGGCCGCGAACCTGGTCGCCGGGGCCAGGAACGGCCTCGAGGCCGTGGTCTTCTGGCCGGGCTACGGCGACGTGCCGGTGACCGAGCTGACGCTGCGCCACCTGCTGCCGCTCGCCGCCAGCGGGCTGCAGCGCCTGGGTGTCAGCGCGGCCGACGCCGGCCGGATGCTGTCGACCATCGAGCAGCGCTGCCTAGTGCGCCAGAACGGGGCATCCTGGCAGGTCGCGTTCGTCCGCCGGATCCAGGACCAGGGTCAGGCGGATCGCGGCGAAGCGCTGCGGATCATGACGCAGGACTACATCGGGCTGATGAACACCAAGGAACCGGTGCACACCTGGCCGATCGTATGACGGTCCCCGATGGCGAGACCGGTCCCGCCACGTCGGTGGCGCTCGGCCCGGCCGCCCCGGGCCCGGCCGCCCCGGGACTGGCCGCCCCGGGACTGGCCGCCCCGGGCCCGGCCATCCCTGCCTCGGCCGGGGCGCTGATCTTCGACCGGAAGGGTCGGCTGCTGATACTCAAGCCGACCTACAAGGCCGGCTGGACCATCCCGGGCGGCGTCATGGAGGCCGACGGGGAGACTCCGTGGGAGGCGTGCCGGCGGGAGGTACTCGAGGAGTGCGGCCTGACCGTGCACCGCGGACGGCTGGCCTGCGTCGACTTCCGCCGGCCGCGGCCCGGGCGGCCCGGCGGCATGCGGTTCCTGTTCGACTGCGGCGCGATGGCCGACGATGTCCTCGGCGCGATCACGGTACAGCCGGAGGAGATCTCGCAGTACCGCATCGTCAAGCCGCGCAGGGCGCTGTCCCTGCTCAGCGGCCCGATCAGCCGCCGGGTGCAGGCGGCAATCGCGGCGAAGGGCACGGTCTACCTGGAGGACGGCCGCCCGGTCGGGCAGGTCGGCTGACGCGGGCCGCAGGGCTGGGGACGGCTAGTCCTTGCCGTCCGGCAGATACCAGCGATGCGGCGAGATCAGGTGCTTGATGGACGGCGGGCCCCAGGAACCGGGCTCGTAGAACTCCACTGGCGGCGGGTCCTTCAGCAGCGGAGTCGCTACCTCCCACAGCCGGTCGATCTCGTCGGACCTGGTGAACAGCGACTGGTCACCGAGCATCGCCTCCAGGATCAGGCGCTCGTAACCTTCGAGCCTGTGCATCCGGTGAAACGAGTCCTCGTACCGGAAGGTCATCTCGACCTCGCGGAGCCGCATGGCCGGCCCAGGCTGCTTGGCCAGGAACCGCACGGCGATCCAGCCGGGGTCGTCGAAGTCGATGATGACCTCGTTGCGGCGCTCACCCGTCGGCAGGTGGGCGACGTTCGGGAACATGCGCAGCGTCGGCTCCTTCAGCCCGAGCGTGATCGTCTGGCGGCGCTGTGCCATCGACTTGCCCGAGCGCAGGTAGAACGGAACCCCGGCCCACCGCCAGTTGTCGATCTCCACGCGCATCGCCATGAATGTCTCGGTCTGCGACTCGGGGTCGACACCGTGCTCGTCCCGGTAGCCCAGGTACTGCCCGCGTACCACCCTGGACAGGTCGATCGGGTGCAGCGCCTGGAACACCTTCGACTTCTCGTCCCGCAGGCTCTTCGCGCCGAGGTTGCTCGGCGCCTCCATCGCGACAAAGCCGAGCACCTGGAACAGGTGCGTCACGATCATGTCCCGGAACGTGCCCGTGCCCTCGAAGAACTGCGACCGGCCCTCGATGCTGATCTTCTCGGGGACGTCGATCTGGATATGCGAGATGTGGTCCCGGTTCCAGATCGGCTCGAACAGGCCGTTCGCGAAGCGCAGGGCGAGGATGTTGTCGACCGACTCCTTGCCGAGGAAGTGGTCGATCCTGAACACCTGCGACTCGTCGAAGACCGAGTGAACGCACTTCGTCAGCGCGACGCACGTCGGGTGATCGACGCCGAACGGCTTCTCGATGATGACCCGGGAGTTCTCGCCCAGCCTGGCCTGGCCGAGCATCGAGATCACGGACGCGAACGCCGATGGCGGCACGGCCAGGTGAAACAGCCGGCGAGGATGGCCGCCGACCGCCTGCTCGGCCTCCTGCACGGCCGCGACCAGAGGCTTCGGGTCGTCGGGGTCGGCAGCCCCGAATGTCAGCTTGCTCTCGAACGCCTCCCACGCCGCGCCGGTCGGCTTGGCCAGGCCGAACTGCGCGACCGCGGTCTTGGCGTGCGCCCTGAACTGCTCGTCGCTCAGCGCGAACCGTGCGGGTGCCGAGCCGATGATCCGGTAGTTCTTGGGCAGCAGGCCAGACTTGGCCAGGTGGAACAGCCCGGGAAGCAACTTGCGCTTGGCCAGGTCGCCCGTCGCGCCGAACAGGACGATGACATGGTCATCTGGGAGCAATCCGGTCCTGTGGTTGCTGGAGTGCATGCCACACATAGTGTCATGGGACGACTGATCGGGGAGGCTGGTGCACCGTGAGCGCTGACCGGGAGAAGCAGGCAGCGGCCGAGGCCGCGGCGCTGCTGGTCGCGGACGGCATGAGGGTCGGCCTGGGCACCGGCACCACCGTCGGCTACCTGCTGCCCGCGCTCGCGCGCCGCGGCCTGTCGATCCGCTGCGTCGCCACCTCGGACCGGACGGCGAGCACCGCGGCCGGTCTCGGCCTGGCCGTCGAACGGTTCACCAAACTGGACGTGCTCGACATCGCGATCGACGGCGCCGACCAGATCGCGCCGGACGGCTGGCTGGTCAAGGGCGGCGGCGGCGCCCACACCAGGGAGAAGATCGTCGCCGCGGCCGCCGCCCGCTTCGTCGTGATCGCGGACTCCGCCAAGCCGGTGCCCGCCCTGCACCCGCCCGTCCCGCTCGAGCTGCTCGAGTTTGGCCTCCCCGCCACGCTGCGCCGGCTCGGCAACCCCACCTTCCGCGACGCCCCGCCCAGCCCGGACGGCGGCATCATCGCCGACTACCACGCACCCTTCGACCACCCCGCCGACCTCGCCGCCCGCCTCGCCGCCACCCCCGGCGTCATCGACCACGGCCTGTTCCCCCCCGGCCTGGTCTCCGTCATCCTCGTCGGCCGCGGCCACGAGGTCGAGCAGCGCACCCTGCGCGCGTGAGGCCGCGCTAGCCGGGCGCCAG
>DASPZH010000338.1:0-2484 GCA_035636335.1 Streptosporangiaceae bacterium | reverse complement strand
TCGGGCTCGGACTCCCGCACCGCCGCGAGCTGGCCCGTGGTCGTCGTGATCCCGTGCAGCCGGCCGTCGCGGAGCGAGATGTCGAACCGCCTGGACGTCCGCTCGTACCGGCCGGCGTGCCTGGCCAGGTCGCGGCACCGCCGGCGGCCGCGGCGGCTCCGGCGGCCCCGGCGGCTCCGGCAGCATCGGCAGCCGGCTCGGGGCTGGCCGGCTCGGGGCCGACAGGCTCGGGGCCGGCCGGCATGGCGATCCCGGCGAAGCTGGCGAGCACCTCGCTGAACAGCTTCTGGTACAGCGGCTCGCCGTTCGAGGCGTTGGTCAGCAGGCAGACCGTGACCCCGCTGACCGGATCGATCCGCAGGAACGCGTTCTGCCCGACCGTGCCCCCGTCGTGGCCGAACACGGGCCGGCCGTCCCAGTCGTGCAGCCGCCAGGCCAGCCCGCCCCCGTCGGGGTCGGCCGAGCCGGGGCCGACCGAGCCGGGGATAGGGACCCGCGGTTAGTCCAGATGGCTCGGCCGCGGTGAGACGGGCGAACCCAGGAGGTCGAGCTCGTAGACCTGGCCGACCAGGTCGGCGCCGAAGCTGCGGTGCGGCTGCTCCTCGACCAGCGTGAACCCGCGCGCCTGGTAGATGCGGCGGGCAGCGACGAGCGGGTCGTTCGTCCACAGCTTCATCCGCGCGTACCCGGCCAGGACCGCGAAGCCGACGCACTCGTCGACCAGCCGCGCGCCGATCCCGTGCCCGCGCGCGGACGGGTCCACGAGCAGGATCCTGAGCTGCGCGGTCGTCTTGCCGAGCGGGACGCACAGCACGCACCCGGCCCGTCGGCCGTCCAGCTCCGCGATCCATCCGCCGCCCGGCCCAGGCCGCGCGGCGAAGTCGGCCACGATCCGCGCGACGAGCGCCTCGAAGCTGGCGTCCCAGCCGTACTCGGCCGCGTAGATCTCGCCGTGCGCCAGCACCATCCAGCCCAGGTCTCCCGGCTGCCCGACCGGACGTATCACGACCTCCTGTGTGTCCATCGCGACTCCCTGTCTCACTGAAACAGTCGTTTCAGTGAGACAGTAGCATCGTGACGGTGACCACGCGGTCCTCATCCCCGCGCAAGGACGAACTGCTCGAGCGCGCCTACCGGTACGCCCTGGAACACGGCCTGGCCGACCTGTCGCTGCGCCCGCTGGCGGCCGCGATCGGCTCAAGCCCGCGGGTGCTGCTGTTCCTGTTCGGCTCCAAGGACGGGCTGGTGTCCGAGCTGCTGGCCCGGGCGAGGGCGGACGAGCTGGCGTTCCTCGGGCAGGCGACCGCCGGCGAGCCGGCCGATCTCGCGGCCATGGTCGATGCCACCTGGCAGTGGCTGGCCGCCGACCAGGTCAGGCCGCTGCTCACGCTGTGGACCGAGGCCTACGCCAGGTCGCTGGCCGAGCCGCACGGGCCCTGGTCCGGGTTCGCCGCGCAGTCGGTCGCCGACTGGCTGGCCGTCTTGTCCACCGCCCGCCCGGCCGACCAGGGGAGCGACTCCGGCCCGGCGGCCGAGGCCGACCGCACGCTCGCGCTGGCCGTGCTCCGCGGCTGCATGCTTGACCTCTTGGCAACGGGTGACGCTGACCGGGTGACCGGAGCTCTTGCGAGCTACGCCGGCCTGATCGCCGGCGGTGACCCCGGACGCTCCGTTGAAGCCCATGAATGACCCCGGACCGCGCGCGCGGCCGAGCCGCCCGCCCGCCGCACCGGCCGTGACCCGGCGCCGCACCGAGCTGCGGGCGGACTGCGAACGCTGCGCGGCCCTGTGCTGCGTCGGGCTGGCGCTGGTGGCCTCGGCGGACTTCGCGATCGACAAGCCAGCCGGCCAGCCGTGCCCGCACCTGCGCCCAGGCTTCCGCTGCTCGATCCACGACCGGCTGCGGTCGAGCGGGTTCGGCGGCTGCGCCGCGTTCGACTGCCTCGGCGCCGGCCAGCAGGTCGTCCGCGGCACATTCGGCGGCCGGGACTGGCGCGCCGAGCCGGAGATCGCGGCGCCGATGTTCGCGGCGTTCGCGGTCATGCGGAAGCTGCACGAACTGCTCTGGTACCTGAACGAGGCGCTGGCGCTGCGCCCGGGCGGACCGCTCGTCCGCGAGCTCGATGAGGCATTTTCCGCAACGGAGCGCTTGACGTGCTCTGGCCCAGACGAGCTGGCCGGGCTCGACGTGGACGCACACCGGCAGCGGGTCAACGCCGTCCTGCTGCGCGTGAGCGAGCACGTGCGCGAACGCGCCGGCCGCAGCCGGCCTGACGACCGGGGCCCCGACCTGCGCGGCGCTGACCTGGCCGGGAAGGATCTGCGGGGCGCCGACCTGGCTGGTGCGAGCCTGCGTGGCGCGCTGCTGATCGGCGCCGACCTGCGCGGCTCCGACCTCGGTTATGCCGACCTGACCGGGACCGACCTGCGCGGCGCCGACCTGGCTGGAGCCGACTTGGAAACGAGCCTGTTCACCAGCCAGCC
>DASPZH010000337.1:0-1753 GCA_035636335.1 Streptosporangiaceae bacterium | reverse complement strand
TCGCCGCTGCTCGAGCGGGTGCGGCGCGGGATCATCGGCGAGGGCGAGCTGATGGACGGGCCGTTCGGGCGGCGGCGCGTCACCTACGCGGACTACACCGCGTCTGGCCGGGCGCTGGACTTCATCGAGGACTTCGTCCGCGACGCGGTCCTGCCGCGGTACGCGAACACGCACACCGAGAGCTCGGGCACCGGGCTGCAGACGACCCGGCTGCGCGAGGACGCCAGGCAGATGATCCGCGAGGCGGTCGGCGGCACCGACGACGATCTGGTCATCTTCTGCGGCTCGGGCGCGACGGCGGCGGTGAACAAGCTCATCGGCATCCTGGAACTGCGGATCCCCGCCGGGCTTGACGAGCGGTTCGGCCTGTCCGGGCGCATCGCCGAGGCCGAGCGACCGGTCGTGTTCGTCGGGCCCTACGAGCACCACTCCAACGAGCTGCCCTGGCGCGAGTCCATCGCCGACGTCGTGGTCATCGGGGAAGACGCCGACGGCCACGTCGACCTGGGGGACCTCGAGCGTCAGCTCGGCCGCTATGCCGGCCGGCCGCTGCTGATCGGCAGCTTCTCGGCGGCCTCGAACGTGACCGGCATCCTGACCGATACCCGCGCCGTCGCGGCCCTGCTGCACGCGCACCGGGCGCTGTCCTTCTGGGACTACGCGGCCGCCGGGCCATATGTGCCCGTCCGGGTGGCCGCCTCCGGTCCTGGTGCCGACGACCACAAGGACGCGGTGTTCCTGTCGCCGCACAAGTTCCCGGGCGGACCGCAGACGCCCGGGGTGCTTGTCGTGCGCCGGGAACTCGTGCGTAACGCCGTCCCGACCGCGCCGGGCGGCGGAACGGTCGCGTTCGTCGATCCGGTGGGCCACCGGTATCTCGATGACCCGGTCGCCCGCGAGGAGGGCGGTACGCCGGCGATCATCGAGTCGATCAGGGCCGGACTGGTCTTCGGGCTCAAGGAGGCCGTCGGCACCGATCTCATCGCCGCCCGCGAGGAACGGCTCTGGCGCCACGTGCTCGGCCGCTGGGCCGGCAACCCGGCGATCGAGATCCTCGGCAGCCACCGGTCGCGGCGGCTGTCCATCGCCTCGTTCCGCATCCGGCACGGCGCGCAGTACCTGCACCACAACTTCGTGGTCGCGGTGCTGAACGACCTGTTCGGCATCCAGGCCCGCGGCGGGTGCTCGTGCGCGGGGCCGTACGGGCACCGCCTGCTGGCGATCGGGATGGCCCGCTCGCACGCCCTGCGCGACGAGGTCGGGCACGGCTGCGACGGCGTCAAGCCAGGCTGGAGCCGGGTCAACCTCAACTACTTCATCTCCGCCGGCACGGCCGAGTTCATCGCCGCGGCGGTCGAGTTGGTCGCCGCGTACGGTTACCGGCTGCTGCCGTTCTACCGCTTCGATCCGCATACCGGGCTCTGGCGGCACGCGGACGGCCCGCCGCGGCCGCAGATCACGCTCGGGGACGTGCGCTACGGACCCGGCGGGGAGCTGGACTACCCGCGCCTGCGCGAGCAGGCGGGCGAGGACGTCTTCGCCGACTACCTGCGGCACGCTCGCGACCTGATGACGTGCCTGCCCGCGGCGCTCGACGACGGGCCGACCGGCATGTCAACGAGCTTCGAGGCGCTGCGCTGGTTCCCGCTGCCACCCGGATGCCTGCTTGGGCGGCCGGCCGAGGCCGGGACCGAGGCGATGGCCGCGGGTGTCATGCGTGCCCCCGGCGCGTCGGCATGAGCGTCGGCATGAA
>DASPZH010000336.1:0-6288 GCA_035636335.1 Streptosporangiaceae bacterium | reverse complement strand
CGGCGGCGGTCATCGACCTGAGCTTGCCGAACGCGGACTCGCGCGGCAGGTACTTCATGCCGCAGTCGGGGGCGAGCACGAGCTGCCCGGCCGGCACGTAGGGCAGCGCCCGCCTGACCCGGTCGGCGACCTGGTCCGGGGTCTCGACCGCGGTGTCGCCGAGGTTCAGCACGCCCAGGATGATGGTCTTGCCGGCCTCGGCCAGCCCGGCCAGAACCGCGCAGTCCAGGCCGGACTGGGCGGTCTCGATCGAGATCTGCTGCGCGGTGGTCGCGGCGAGCTCGGGCAGGAACGAGTAGCCGCTCGGCCGCTCGTGGATGATCGCCGCGTAGCCGAAGCACAGGTGCACGGCCGTGGTCCCGGTGACGCCGTCCAGCGCGGCGTTCAGCACGCCAACCCCGAACTCGCGCGCGGCCTCCGGCCTGGCCTGCAGGTACGGCTCGTCGACCTGGACGATGCCGGCGCCCGCGGCGAACAGGTCGGCGATCTCGTCGTGCACGGCGGCCGCGTACCCGTACGCGGCGGCCTCGACCGACGGGTAGTAGTCGTTCTGGGCCTGCTGCGCCATCGTGAACGGGCCCGGGACGGTGACCTTGACCGTCGCTCCCGCGCCCGCCTGCGCACGCAGGTAGGCCAGGTCGGCCAGCCCGACCGGGTGCCGGCGGCGGATCGGGCCGACGACACGCGGCACCGGGTTAGGGTGCCCGCTCCGGTCCAGCGCGGTGCCTGGGTTGTCGATGTCGACGCCGTCGAGCGCGGTCGCGAACACGTTGGAGTAGCTTTCCCGGCCGGTCTCGCCGTCGGTGAGGATGTCGAGCCCGGCCGTGCGCTGGTCATCGACGGCCAGCCGGGTCGCGTCCCGCTGCGCCTGCTCCAGGTAGGCGGGCTCGACCCGCCACAGCTCGCGCGCCCTGACCCGCGGCGGGAACCGGCCGGCCAGCTTCGCCCGGTCGATCAGCCAGTCCGGCTGCGGGTAACTGCCGACCAGCGAGGTGGGGAACAGCGGACCGGTCATGGGCACCTCTCAGCGGGACGGCGATGGCGCGCCTCGCGCCATCTTCTCAGCGGCCGGGCGGCCCGGCCTCCGGCGTAGCACGCGTCACCTCGGGAAGCTGCCAGACCCGCTTCACGGCCGGGACGGCCCGGCCGGCGTGGGCGGCGAGCAGGTCCGCATCGGTTGCCAGCTCGGGTACGACCTGCTCGGGTCCGAACGGACCGCCATCGGCGCGGGGGACGGGCTGGGCGCGGAATGTCGCGCTGGCGAATGCGACGAGCTCGGGATCGAACAGCCGCGACTGCCCGGTCGCGGCTGCGAGGTCCCAGCCGTGCAGGGTGAGCTCGGTTGCGCGCATCGCGACCAGCCGCGCTCCCTGTGCCTCGCCGAAGGGAGTCGGCACCGTCCGCTCGAGGAAGCCGTCCTCGTCGAAAATGGCGCTCAGCCCGGCGAAGGACGAACGGAAGTCCGCGGCGGGATCCGCGCCGAGAACGTCATCGCCTCGCTCCGGACCCGGCTCGCTCTTCAGCACGGCGGTGAACCGGAGCTGTCCGTTGACAATGTGGTTGATGACCGCACGGACGTCCCACTGCGAGCACGGCGTCGGCAGGCCGAGCTGCGCGGGCGTGATCTTGTCGATGAGCCCGCCGGTCAGTTCGCCGGCCCGGCGGTGCAGCGGGCTGGGATCGTCCATGACTGCCTCCTCGTCAGGCCAACGTTAGCGTGCGGCCGTTAACGCCGTGCGGCGGCGGATCGTGGCGAAAAAGGTCGCCAGGCAGACGGCGGCCAGCATGGCGTAGGGCACCAGGTCATTGGTCGCCTGGGCGATCGCGCCGCTGGCCGAGGCAGCGATCGTCTGTCCGGCCGCCCAGGCCAGGTTGGCGAGCCCGAACGCCAGTCCCTGGTTCAGCTCCAGCCGGTGGGCGGCGTCGCTCAGCATGGCGCTGGACGGGGCGAACAGCGTGCCGAACGCCGGCATCCCGATCACCAGCATGGCGATCAGGACCGCCGCTGGGGCCAGCACCGGCGCGAGCAGGCTGACCGCCACGCCGGACAGCAGGGAGATCCGCACCGGGAAGTAACGGCCGCGCCGGTCAGAGAGCCGGCCGGCCAGCGGTGACAGCCCGGTCTCGACGGCCGCCGACGCCAGGAACGTCGCGCCGATCACGATCGGCGTCACGCCGAGCGCGTTCAGCCGCAGCGGAGCGAGCACGTCCAGGACGCCGAACGCCAAGCCAGCGATCGCGGTGAGCCACAGGCCGGTCGCCACGCCCGGATCCCTGACCGAGCCGAACGCGGCCGCCAGGCCCTGCGGCTCGGCCCGCTCCGGCGCGTGCATGGCGAAGTCGGCGGCGATCAGGGCGGCGCCGATCACGGCCGCGGCGGAGAACGCGGGCCCGGTGCCGATCTGGTCGGCTACGGCACCGACCACCGGCCCGAACAGCGCACCGCCGACGGACGCGCCAAGCGCGGTGCCGAGCAGTTCACCGCGGCGCTCGGTCGGCGCGGCGCTGGCCAGCCAGGCCATCCCCGCGCCCCAGGTGCACGAGCCGCCCAGGCCCTGCACGAACCGGGCGGCGTCGAGCGCGGCCTCCGAGTTCGACCAGCCGAAGACCAGCGTCGAGCCGCTCATCAGGATCAGGCCGAGCAGCACGCCGCGTTTCGGCCCGAGGTGCGCCACGAGCACGCCGGACGGCAGCGCGGCCAGCAGGGTGCCGAACGGGTACGCGGCCACGAGAACCCCCGCGCCGGCCTTTGACAAGCCGGCGGCATGGACGTAGTACGGCAGCAGCGGGGTGAGCGCGGTGAAGAAGATGGTGTCGGTGAAGACGAGCGCGCTGACGAAGATCAGCAACGTCCGGACCGGCCGGGGCAGCGGCGACCTCCGTGGTCTTGAGTTCCTCGACAACCTTGACGACTTCGACGACTTCGACGGGCCAGATGCCTGCCACGCCATCATCAGCCCCGTCCGAGTTGGCTCGCCCCGTCACATTCCAGCACTGACATTCCAGCACTGACCTGCCCGTATGGCACGAACAGGCTGCCGAGCCTAGCGCAGGCCGGTGATCGCGATCAAAGCGCGGTCGAGGGAGCGGTCGAGGGAAGCGCCCGTCTTGCGCGCGCCGCTCGGGCGACCGAAGATCTGATAATGACCCGCGATCGCGACGTGCAGGCATTCGAGGACCGGGCAGCGGGCTACGAGACCGGATACCGGGGGCGGCTGCACGACGAGATCGTGACCCGCACCGTCGACGTGGCGCTGGCCCGCTGCCCGGCGCCGGACCGCGTGCTCGACGTGGGCTGCGGGACCGGGCTGCTGCTGCGCGAGCTGGCCAGGCGGCTGCCCGCCGCGACCGGGCTGACCGGCATCGACGCGGCTTCGGGAATGGTCAGCCAGGCTCGCGCCAGGGCCGGCGATCCGCGGCTGAACTTCGTGCCGGGACCCGCCGAGCGGCTGCCGTTCGGCGACGCGGCGTTCGACCTGGTGATCAGCACGACGTCGTTCGACCACTGGGCCGACCAGCGGGCCGGCCTGGCCGAGTGCCGCCGGGTGCTGGCGCCCGGCGGCCTGTTCGTGCTCACCGACGTGTGCTCGGCCTGGCTGCTGCCGACGCTTGTGGGCACCCGCGGCAACCGGGCCAGGACGCCGCTGCGCGCGACCAAGCTGCTGGCCGCGGCCGGGTTCAGGTCGGTGACCTGGCACCGCCTCTACGCGGTGATCATCAGGACCGTCACCGCCCGCCCCGCTTGACCGCCTGGAGCGTATAGCTGTGCGGCAGCCGCCAGGGGCGGTCGATCAGCCGCCACTCGCCGCCGCCGAGCTGCTCCATCTGGCCGGGAAGCGCGTTCCACGGCACGCTGTCGTGCTCTGTCAGGCCCGTGATCACCATTCCGGCGTCGAGCAAGGACGTCACGACCTCGCTGATGCCGTGGTTCCACTCCTGCGTCACGGTGTGCTCGAACACCACGTCGGTGCTGACGTAGGTGCCGTCCTCGTCGAAGACCGTCGGCTCCGGCCGCTCGAAGTACGGGTACTCGACCACGAGCAGGTCGTCGTCCCTGCCGTCCTGGATCGTCCACAGCACCGGATGGCCTTCCCTGATGAACAGGCGCCCGCCCGGCCGCAGCAGGCTGGCCACGACCGCGGCCCACCGGCTAACGCTCGGCAGCCAGCACAGCGCGCCGATCCCGGTGAACACGAAGTCGAAGGCGCCGCGCCCGGCGGCCTCGGCGGCGTCGTAGGCGTCGGACTCCACGAACGTGGCGTCCGCGCCGGTCTGCTCGGCCAGCGCGCGGGCCTGCCTGACGGCGGGCCCGGAGAAGTCCACCCCGGTCATCGACGCGCCCAGCCTGGCCAGCGAGATCGTGTCGGTTCCGATGTGGGACTGCAGGTGCACGCCGCGCAGCCCGCTGATGTCGCCGAGCCGCGGCAGGTCGAAACGCACGACATCGCTGAGGAACGCCGGATCGGCGATGAACCGGTCGACGCTGTAGTCGGGTGACGCGGCGTGCGCGGGAACGCGCTCGTCCCAGTTGGCCTTGTTGACGGCTGCGTAGTGCTCCACGGCAGTAATGTGCCACAGGCGATCTGAGAAGGCGCGCGATTAACGGGGCGCGCGTGGTTGGCCGCGGCTCACAGCTCAGCCGACCACGGGGAGTGAACTTTCCGGGCCGCGCTTCTCTTTGCCCCGAATAGGCCAGTACCTTGGCAGTCAGGGCCGCCGCTGCGGCGTTTTCACCGATTTGGAGAGGCTCACACTCGATGCAAGCCGAAATCAAGGGCTCGACGATGCCCATCCTGGAAGTGTCGCTCCAGCAGGGGGAGTCCGTCGTGACCCCGCACGGCGAGCTGGCCTGGATGACGACGAGCATTCAGATGTCGCAGACCATGAACGCCGGCGGAGGCGGCGGCGGGCTGATGGGCGGCCTCAAGCGGATGATGGGCGGCGGCGGGCTGTTCCTGACCCGCTACGACGGCCCGGGCTCGATCAGCTTCGCCGCCAAGGTGCCCGGTCACATCGTGCCGGTCGACATCTCCGGCGGCCATTCCTACCTGGTGCACAGGCACGGCTGGATGTGCAGCACGCCGGGCATCACGCCGAGCGTCGCGCTCCAGCAGTCCTTCCGCGGCGGCCTGTACGGCGGCGAGGGCTTCGTGCTGCAGAAACTGGACGGCGACGGCCGCGCCTGGGTCGAGCTCGGCGGCGAGGTGACCTCCTACGAGCTGCCGCCGGGCCAGACCGTGCTCGTGCACCCCGGCCACATCGGCATGTTCCAGGCCACGGTGCAGTTCTCGATCACCCGGATGCGCGGGATCCAGAACATGATGTTCGGCGGCGACGGCCTGCACCTGGTGGCGCTGACCGGCCCGGGCCGGGTCTGGCTTCAGTCGATGCCAATCTCGATGCTCGCGCACGCCCTGGCGCCGTACCTCACCGGCGGCTCCGCGACCGAGTCGGTGGCGGGCGGCGTGGCGGGCGGCGTGCTCGGAAACGTCCTCCGCGGCTGACCCCGGCACCAAGGGTTCATCGGCCCCGGCAAGCCGGCGGCCCCCAGCCGGCCGGCCGCCCCCGAACATCGATGTGGCAGCGCTGTTCTTCGCGGAGCCGTCCGGCGAACGTCGTTGTGGCAGCGCTGTTCGCCGGCGGACATCGTTGTGGCAGCGTTGTTCTGGGCAGCGCCCGCCACGGACATCGATGTGGCAGCGATGTTCACCGGGGGCGCGCGGGGGTCGCTGGGGGCGGGCTGGTGTGCAGGGGCGTTGTGTGCTTCACGCGCGGGTGTGTGCCCAGTCGCTGGCGGCTTGGGCCATGCGCTGTGTCCAGCCGGTGGGGTTGGCGATGGCGATCTCGTGCCACATGGAGGCGCAGGCGCGAGCGAAGATGGCGATGCCGTGGGCGGGCGCTGTCTGCCATGCGGGGGTATCGGCAATGACTGCCTCGGCGGACTGGGTCGTGTGGCCGTGAGCGATGAGGCGCAGGATGAGGCAGGTCGGATCGATCCACCCGGCTCCTTTGGTGGGCCATGCCCAGTCGACGAGGACGGCCCGGCCGCCGGTGATGAGGATGTTGAGCGGGTTGTAGTCGGTGTGCAGCAGGTTATCCCCGGCCAGCATGGCGAGTTCGGCTGGTTTGGGGATGTATTCGCGCCAGCGGTGCTCGGCTCTCTTGATCGGCAGGTCCGGGCATGGAGTGGTGCCGAGTTCTGCGGCGGCGCGGGCGACGTAGGGCAGGTCGGGTGAGCCTGGCCGGTAGTCTGCATGGCGGCCGCGCACTACTTCGAAGCCGAGCAGG
>DASPZH010000335.1:0-11218 GCA_035636335.1 Streptosporangiaceae bacterium | reverse complement strand
GCCGCACGCGAGCGAACACGCGGCCGACATGAGGCTCAACACGACCGATCACCTGATCCGCGACATGGAGCAACTGCGGGAGCATCTCGGTGTACGGAAGTGGCTGCTGCGCGGCGGTTCGTGGGGCGTGACCCTGTCGCTGGCCTATGCGGAGCGACATCCCGGCCGGGTGTCCGGCATGATCCTGGTCAGCGTCACGTCGACGCGGCGGTCCGAGCTTGACTGGCTCTACCGCGGTGCCGGGCGGATGTTCCCAGAGGCGTGGGCGCGGTTCCGGGACTTCGCCGGCGCCGGGAGCTACCGGCTGCCGACCGACGCCGATCCGCCGATCGAGGACCTGCTGATGGCGTACTCCCGGCTGATGGAGAACCCTGATCCCGGCGTCGGCGCGCGTGCCGCGACCGAGTGGCTGGCCTGGGAGGACGCGGTCATCTCGATCGAGTACAACGGCAAGCCGGGTACGTACGGCAACCGGCCCGACGACGCGAGGCTGGCCTTCGTGCGGATCTGCTCGCACTACTTCGCGAACGACGGGTTCCTCGAGGACGGCGTACTCATCCGCGAGGCAGGCAGGCTGGCCGGCATTCCCGGTGTGCTGGTTCACGGCCGCGGCGACCTCGGCGGCCCGGTCATCACCGCCTGGGAGCTCGCGCGCGCCTGGCCCGACGCCGAGCTCGTCGTCATCGAGGACTCCGGGCACACCGGCAGCGCGGCGATGCAGGAAGCGCTCGACGCGGCCGGCGACAGGCTGTTCGCCGCGATCACCGAGGGCCATCCGGCCGCGCGGTAGCGGGCGGCTCGCGATGGCGGGGAGGAAGGGCAGGCCTCCCCGGCCTGCCCTTTCCATGATCGCGAAGGATTTTCCGCTCTATACGAGGAAAATCCTTCGCCTTGCGCCGACCCTTCGCCTTAGCGGGTGAGGTCGTGCCCGATTCGGGAGCTAATGCGCTTTTCGTACTGCTACTGGTCGCACTTCCAGCCGACTGACGTGGTCACCGAGGACTGCCGCCGCCACAGGTTGGACGCGCTCGCCGGCTCGGCCGGCTGCATGACCCGCCGGCCGGCCGGCTGCATGACCCGCCGGCCGGCCGGGACTGGCGGAACGCGATCGGCGCCGCGGCTTAGACCACGGGCTCACCGAATGGCGTGAAGCAGTACAGCCCGTCGCTCTCGCCGCCGACGAAAACGGAGTTGTCCATGATCGCCGGGCTGCCGGCGAGGGCGGCGCCGGTCTTCGCCAGCCAGACCACCTCGCCGCTGATTCGCAGTCCGGTGACCGTTCCGTTGGCGGACTCGGTGAACAGCATGCCGTCCGTGACGCTCACCCCGGTCACCGGCCCGGCCAGCGGCTCGCTCCACATCGTGGACCCGCCGGCGGTGTCCAGGGCCGTCAGGCTGCTGTCGGTTGCGCCGACGTACAGGTGCCCGCCCTGATAGGCCATCTGCCCGGCGACCGACGGCCCGACGGACTTGGACCAGCCGAGCGCGCCGGTGGACTCGGCGAACGAGTGGACGGTGCCGTTGGCGGCGCCGACGAATACCCGTCCCTGCGCGATCACGGGGCTGTTGTCGACCGCCCCGCCGACGGCGACGCGCCAGCGCCTGGACACCGACGTCGCGCCCGCGTGGAAGGCGGTGACCGCGCCGCTGCGGTCACCGATGACGACGGTGGACGTCGCCGGGTCGAACGCGGGGGAGCCGTCGGCCGGGCCCGCCAGCGCGGCCGTCCACCTGACCCGTCCCGTCTTGGCGGAGATCGCGTACAGCTTCCCGTCACGCGAGCCGACGTAGACGGCGCCGTGGTAGACCAGCGGCGAGGATGTCACGGCTCCAGCGGTCTTGACCCGCCAGGCCAGCTTGCCCGTCCGCTCCTTGTACGCGGAGATGCTGCCGGTCGACGAGCCGACCACGACCATGCCGTCCGCCCGGTCCACGGCCGGAGACGAGCCGACCGTCCCGCCGACGGACGCCGACCAGGCGAGGGCGCCGGTCGCGATCCGGACGGCGCTCAGCGTGCCCGACTGGTCGCCGGCGAACGCCAGGCCGTCGGCCACGGCCGGCGAGCTCTGGATCGGCGCCGGGGCCGAGTACACCCAGTACGGCATCATGCGGAACTGCTTGCCCGGGGTGACCTCCTCGGACAGGACCCGGTCGAACGGCTGGTCGGCCGTGCGCTGCGGGTTGTAGCCGAGCTGCGACCAGGGTCCGGTGACGTCCAGCGGCGCCGTCGCCGAGCGTCCCGACCGCTGCCCCTTCGCGATCAGCGCGGTCAGGCCGTACGCGTACCCAATCGGCACCGTTACCGACCTGGGCCCGAACGAGCCGTCCGCCCGCGTCGTCGCCGTGGCGAGGACGGCGCCGGGCAGCGACAGCGTGACCTTCTCGCCGGACCCGAAGCCGTGCCCCGTTACCCGCACCGACCCGCCGGGGCTCGCCTGACCCGCGGACAACGCGACCCGCGGTCCGGTCGCCACCGGCCGCACGGTCACGGTCCGCTGGACCAGCCGCCGCTCGACCGGGCCGTCGGTGCCGACCGCGCGGGCGGTGAACGAGAGCACGCCGCCGTGGCTGGGCGCGTGCACCCCGAGCGACCAGGTCCTGGTGCTGCCGGTCGGCCCGAGCGAGGCCCGGTTGTAGGTCGGGCCCTGCTGCCAGGCGTGCTTGCGCGCGTTCCACCACGGCCCGGACGCGCCGTTCATCTGCACGGCGACGTCGACCGCGGCGACCCCGGCTGACCCGGCCGTCACGGTGCCGCTCGCCAGCACCGGCTTGGTGCCGGGGTTCGCGATGGTGCCGCCGCTCGGCGCGGCCATCGTCGCCGCGGGTGGCGTCCCGTTCGAGCCGCCGACGGCCAGGTCGTACAGGAACCCGTCGCTCGACCCGATCAGCAGGTTGCCCGCCGAGTCGGCCGCGGAGCTGATCACGTAGCCGCCGGTCTTGTACTTGTACAGGACCTGGCCGGTGGCCAGGCTGGCGACCTCGATGTAGCCGTTCAGGTCGCCATAGACGACGACCTGGTGCCCGGCCGGACCGGTCACCAGCGGGGAGGACAGAACCTCGGTGTCGGCGGGGCCGACGTTCTCGGACAGCCAGATCTTGGTGCCGGTGACGGCGTCCACCGAGGCGACGCCGATCGGCGTGCCGAACACCACCGACCGGCCGGCCAGCGCCGCGGTGGAGCGGCCGCCGTCGTGGCTGGTGCCCGTGGCCGCGCCGTAGTCGAAGTGCCACTTGAGGGCGCCGGTGGTCAGGTCGATCCCGTAGAGAATCCGGTCCTTGCCTGGCACGTAGGCCATGCCGTCGGCGATCCCGTTGCGGCCCGGCGGCGAGATCGCCGCTCCGGTGCCGAAGTCGGCGAGCCCGCCGACGAGCGACCTGACGCGCCACAGCGTCGCCCCGGTCCTGGCGTTGAGCGCGTAGATCGCGCAGTCCGGGTCGCCGCTGCCGAAGATCACCAGCGGCACTCCGTTGGCGTTGACGCCGTAGGCGTCCGGGCTCCAGCTTCCCGAGAAGACCGGATACGGGTCACGCCGCCACTCGACCTTGCAGGTGGAGTCGTTGATGGCCAGCATCGGGCCGGGGACCGCGCCCTCGTCCTGCACGCCCACGAACAGCGTCGTGTGGCCGCCGGGCGGCGTTCCGATCACCGGGCTGGCGAAGTCGACGCCCGTGCCGAGCGAGACCCGGCACTGCACCGCGCCGGTGTCGGAGTTGACCTTGATCATCCGGCCGCTGACGGCGGTGCCGATCCACAGGTGCGTGCCGAAGACGGTCGGCGTGGCGTGCAGCGGGACGCCGAGCGCGTCGGACCAGACGATCGCCCCGGTGGCGGTGTTGATCGCCTCGAGGTCGCCGTTCTCGTTGGCCACGTACGCGAGCGTGCTGTTCCGGGCGACGCTGTACTTGGTGACCGGAGAGGACAGGACCGGCCCGAAAGTATGCGTCATCCAGCGCACGCCGAGCTGGCCGGCGTTCCGAGTGGAGACCGCCGGGTCGCCGGACACGCCGGTCAGGTTCTTGTTGCCGTGGAAGGTCGGCCAGTTCGCGAACTGCGGCGCCGCTGCCGTGGCGGCGAGCGTGACGGAACGGGCGGACGGAGCCGGCCGGGTCGGCCGCGCGGCGTGCGCGCCGGCCGCGACCGCCGCGGGCGCCCCGGCCAGCAGGGACAGCGCGCACGCGAGTGCGGGCAGCGCTGCGCAGGCGACCCGGGTCGGCCTGACCCTGGTGGTGGCGAACCTGGACACCGGCGCTCCTCGGTTGATGACCTCGCCGCGCTGGGGCGGCGCTACCCATGCACGGCAAAGACGCTTGAAATACGAATTTGGTTAACAGGGTAACGATGCGGGGTTTTTCCGTCAGGCCATTGTGGCTACCCGCCGGTCGCCCGTTTCCTTGCGCGCCTCGATGAGAAACCGCACGCTGGTGGCGGCGAACGGGCCCCGCGCCTCGATCCGCTCGTGCAGCGCGCGCAGCCGGCCGGCGTAGGCGTCGACCGTGAAGCCCGGCACGATCCAGATGACCTTGCGCAGGAAGTGGACCACCGCGGCGATATCGCCGAACTCCATCCGGCCGCGGAACTCGCGCAGGTCCGCCACGGTGAGGCCGGCCGCCTCGGCGCCGGCCACCGACCACTTCGGGTCGCGGCTCGGGCCGTCGTCGGGCGGCTGCGGGCCCATCATGAACTCGGTCAGCTCGCCGACCGATCCGTGGCCCACGTCCTGCGACAGGTAGGTGCCGCCCGGTTTGAGCACCCGGAACACCTCGTCCCACCGCACGCCGACCGGATGCCTGCTCACGACCAGGTCGAACGCGGCATCGGCGAACGGCAGGTCGGCGAGCTCGCCGGGCACCGGCACGACCCGCGCGCCGAGCCGGGACAGGTTGCGCCGTGCCACATCGATGTTCGGCGGCCACGACTCGGTCGCGACCAGCGCCGGCGGGCCGGCCGGAATCGAGGCGAGCACCTCGCCGCCGCCGGTCTGCAGGTCGAGCGCCGCCGCGCCGGGCAGTGCCGCGCCGGGCAGTGCCGCGAGCGCCGCCATCCGCTCGCCGAGCATCCTGGCGTAACGCCAGGGCGGCCGTTCCTCGCTGGCCCGGCCATCGAACCAGGAGAAGTCCCAGCCGGTCACGTCAACCGACGCGCCCTCGGCCACCAGTTCGTCAAACCCCGGCATGGTTTCCAGCCTAATGTCCGGCCGGCGAGGCCGCTCCCACGACCGCGGCGCGTTCGGCGCCGTGCGCGTTCGCCGACTCCGAGTTCGCTAACGTTAGAGTCCGCAGTTGACAAATGTTGAACTCATAGTTAATTATTGCTTGTGATGGACATTCAGCGCACGGGCGAGCAGGCCCAGGCCGAGGCCGTCGCCGGGCTGTTCGAGGCGCTCGCCGACCCGACGAGGCGGCAGGTCGTGGAACTGCTCGGCGCGCGCCCGGCCAGGGCCGGCGAGCTGGCCGCGGCGACCGGGATGTCACCGCCGGCCATGAGCAAGCACCTCAGGCAGCTTCTGCGGGTCGGCCTGGTCGCCGACGAGCGGGATGCCGCGGACGCGCGGGCGCGGGTGTTCCGGCTGCGGCCGCAGTCGGTGGCGGCGTTGCAGGCCTGGCTCGACCAGCTCCAGGCGCACTGGAACGCCCAGCTCGCCTCGTTTCAGCGGCATGTCGAAAGGCAGGCGGAACGATGACCACTCCTGCGTCGGTGTCAAGCGAGGTCACGGTGGGCGTCGACCCGCAGGTGGCGTTCACGGCGTTCACCGAAGAGCTGGACCTGTGGTGGGTGCGCGGGCCGATCAACTTCTACGACGCGGCGCGCGCGGTCGCGATGGTCTGCGAGCCAGGGGTCGGCGGCCGCATTCTCGAGGTGTACGGGACCGATCCGGGCGACGCACTCGAGCTCGCGCGGATCACCGACTGGCAGCCCGGGCGGCGGCTCGTCTGGCAGAGCCTGGTCGACGACGTGCGGGTCGAGGTGACGTTCGCGCCGGCCGCCGCCGGGACGACGGTCCGGGTCCTGGCGACCGTGCCGGCCGGCGGCCAGGACCGCGGCGGCACGGCGTGGCAGCGCGTCGTTCCCGACTGGCTCGGCGCCTGGTGCGCCCGCCGCGACACCGCGGCCAGGGAGCCCGACGAGCTCGACCGGCTCGCGATCGCCGTCTACTACGCCAGGCCCGTCACCGCCGCGCGCTGGCTGGCCGACGCGTTCGGCTTCGTCTCCCCGCGCAGCCTGCCCGGCCCCGAGGCCGGCCGCGACCTCGACGCCGAGCGGACCTGGCTGGAGTTCCGGATCGGGCACTGCTCGCTGATGGTGTTCAAGGCCGATGCCGGGCACGACGGGCCGGCCCAGGCGACGCACGTGCCGTGGATCTACGTCGACGACCTGGACGCCCACTGCGCGCGGGCCGCCGCGGCGGGGGCGAGGATCGTCGAGCCGATCCACCAGCACGGTTACCGCGCCTACCAGGCCGAGGACCCCGACGGCCGCCGCTGGACCTTCGCCCAGGCGCGCCCGACCATGCGGTAGCCGGCGGCCGTGATGGGGAAGACGGAGTAAAGGGCAACCGACCAGGGGGGATGCGGCGTGACTGGCATCATGATCAAGAACTTCAGTGCGGCGGACGAGACGCGGACGCCGGACAAGACCAGGGTCGAGACCGTCGGCCTCGGGGCCGTCACGGCAGCCCGCTTCACCCTGCAGCCCGGCTGGCGCTGGTCCCAGTGCATCAAGCCGGTCGCGGGCACCGACACCTGCCAGGCGCGTCACGTGGGCGCGGTCGTCTCTGGCCGGCTGCACGTGAGCCACGCCGACGGGACCGACGGTGACCTCGGTCCCGGGGATGCCTACGTCCTCGAGCCGGGCCACGATGCCTGGGTGAGCGGAGACGAGCCGTTCGTCGGCTACGAGTTCGAGGGCACGACGGCCGGGTCCTACGCCAAGCCGGCCGCCTAGCCTGGCGATGTCGTGACCGGCCCCCGGCCGGCGGGTCCCGGCCGGGCCGGTCACGAGGGCGTGCCGAGCCGCATCCGGCGTAGTCTGGCGGTGTCGCGCCGTCCGGGCGAGCCGGGAGGACCGGAGTTTCGTGGGAGCCTACGGGAAATACGTCCTGCCGCGGATCATCAACGCCGTGTGCGGCGCCCGCGCACTCGACCCGCTGCGGCAGCGGGTCTGCGCCGGCCTGGCCGGCGACGTCATCGAGGTCGGCTTCGGTTCCGGGCTCAACGTCCCGTTCTACCCGGCCGACGTGACCAGGGTGGCCGCGGTCGAGCCGTCCGATCTGAGCTGGAAGCTGGCGGGCTCGCGGCTGGCGGCGGCGGCCGCCCCGGTCACCCGGCCCGGCCTCGACGGGCAGTCGCTGCCGTTCGACGACGACAGCTACGACGCGGTCCTGTCCACGTGGACGCTGTGCACCGTGCCCGACGCGGCCGCCGCGCTCGGTGAGATGCGCCGGGTGCTGAAGCCGGGCGGGCGGCTGCACTTCCTCGAGCACGGGCTCGCTCCCGACGAAGGGGTGCGCCGCTGGCAGCGCCGCCTCGACCCGGTGCAACGGCGGATCGCGGGCGGCTGTCACTTCACCCGGCCGATCGTCGACCTGCTGACGAACGCGGGTTTCACGATCTCCGAGCTCGACGTCTTCTACGAGGCCGGGCCGAAGTTCGCCAGCGCCGACTCGCTCGGCATCGCGACCTCGCCTTGACCACGGCCCGGGTGCGGGCGGTTTTCTGCCGGCTCGCCCCGGCTTGCCCGCGTTCCGCGGCCACCTGCACCAGACTGTCACCGAGGCCGGTCCGCGGGCACCGGGACCCGGCGCCCGGCCGGCTCGGGTGACCCCGTGTGCTCGTTGCATCAATCGCCGGAGAGGACAGGACGTTGACGACACCCGAGGATGCGGTGCTCAGGAGCTTCATGCGGGACGGCAGGATCGTGACCATGCCCGCCAAGCGGTCCAGGCGGCTGGTCCTGCTCGACCACGTGGCCCAGCAGTTCGAGGTCGGCGTGCGCTACAAGGAAGGGGAGGTCAACCTCAAGCTGAGGACCCTGCACGACGACTACGCCGCGCTGCGCAGATACCTGGTCGACGAGGGCTTCCTGAGTCGCGAGCACGGCGAGTACTGGCGCAGCGGCGGAACCGTGGACGTGTAGTTACCTTGGCCTGATCGTCAACGCAATGCTAGCCGGGACTGCCGGGACGCGGCGGTGCTCCGGCTGCGCGGCAGGCCTGGTTGCGCCCTCGGCCCGGTGCATCCAGGCGAGGTCACCGCTGGTCAGGACCTCGTCGCCGATCCGCACCCAGCCGCCGGTCCCGTCGCTGCCCAGGCAGGCGACCGGGGCGAGACCGGAGTCCGTGGTGCAGATCTCGCCGCGCGGCCCCTCGTACGCGCCGGCCGCGTTCTGCCAGAACTCCGCGAGGCCGGACGGGTCGATGATGAGCAGGGCGTTCTCTACCTTCGGCCCGCGCGCGTCCCTGATGACCAGCCCGTCCGCCCCGTTGCGCGTCATCGTGACCCGGCAGGGGTTGGCGGAGCACAGCGCCCGGCCGGCGGTCGGCCCCGAGCCGAGCCGCAGCCCGAGTGCGAGCCCGAGTCCGGCTCCCAGCCCGAGCGCGAAGGCAATCAGCGTCGCGACCGCGACGGCGGCGGATCGGGGCAGCTTCGGCTTCATGGCGACTCCCCTTCAGCGGTCAGGACACGAACTGAAAGCCAACCTATGACGCCTTGGGCAGGTGCAGGTCCGCCGGCACGCTCACGCCAGGTGCCGCGCGCTCCTCCGGCTTGGCCCCCAGTCGGTGAAGTCGCCCCAGGATTGCCCGACGGCCACGCCGCTGCCAGTGAGCACGAAGCTCGCGCCGATGTAGCCGACAGTCTCGGTCAGCAGGGACACACGCCGCCTGTCCTGTGCGTTCTCCGAGCCGCCGGTCAGCGGCTGGCGAGCACGAAGTCGGCCCGTCTGGCGATCGTGTCCAGCGGCAGGGTGACCGCCTGGTAGCCGTACTCGGCGTAGGCGGCGCGGGCCGCCTCGCAGCTCTCGACGGCCTCGGCGAAGTCCTGCTTGCGCTCGGCGTCGGTCGCGTAGATCTCCGGCCACGGCGGCGCGACGAAGACCCGGTGCCGGTACCTGAACAGGCCCGCCGCCGCCGCCATGTGCGCCGGGACCGGCCGGCCGAGCATGCGCATGTAGCCGGTCAGCTCGGGGATGCCGCGGTCGAAGAAGATCGCGGGGCCGGGCTCTTCCTCGGCGATCCGGTAGGACCGCATCTCCCAGGCGAGCATGAGCTCGGCGAACAGCGCGTTGTCGGCCGAGTGCAGCGCCCGTCCGCCGATCAGGGCCTGGTCCCTGATGATGGCCCGGGCGGCCTCCTGCGTGCCGCGGAAACCCCGCCGCCGCAACTCCTCGATCAGCGAGGTCTTACCGGCCCCGGGACCGCCCGTGATGATGGTGAAACGGTCGCCGCCGGTCTTTGTTGCGCCCATGGCTTGTTGTCCTTCCGGGCAGCACGGACCCCCACGGTCCGTGGCGGGGGAATGTGATTGCCGTGATGAAGGAAGTCCCGCGATGCCGAGCCGGCGAAGGTCAGCCGGACTGCCGCTGGCCGGGAACCACCAGGCCGCACTCGTAGGCCATGACGACGAGCTGCGCGCGGTCGCGGGCGTCCAGCTTTGTCATGATACGGCTGACGTGGGTCTTCGCGGTCAGCGGGGACACGTAAAGCCGGCCCGCGATCTCGTCGTTGGACAGCCCGGCCGCGACCAGCGTCATGACCTCGCGTTCCCGTTGGGTCAGCCGCTCGAGTTCGCGGCCGGCCGGCCGTGGGCGGCCCGGCCGGCCGGCGATGTCGGTGATCAGCTTCCTGGTCACGCTGGGCGAGAGCAGGGCCTCGCCGCGCGCGGCCACCCGGACGGCCTGGATGAGTTCGGCGGGCTCGGAGTCCTTGACCAGGAAGCCGCTGGCGCCGGCGCGGATGGCCTGGTAGACGTACTCGTCGGACTCGAAGGTGGTCAAGATGATCACCCGGACCCCGGCGAGGTCCTCCTCGGCCGCGATCCGCCGGGTTGCCTCCAGGCCGTCGACGTTCGGCATCCTGATGTCCATCAGCACGACGTCGGCGCGGCGGGTGTGCGCCAGCTCCACGGCCTGAGCGCCGTCGGTCGCCTCGCCGACGACCTCGATGTCGTCGGCCGACTCGAGCAGGATCCGGAACCCGGCCCTGATTAGCGACTGGTCGTCGGCGAGCAGCACCCGGATCACGGCCGGGCCCTTTCTTCGGCGGCTGCTTGTCCTGCGGCTGCTTGTTCGGGGGCTACCCGATGCCCCGGCCCGTCGGGGCGGCGCAGCGGGAGCGCCGCCTTGACCCGGAACCCGCCCGTCGCGCTGGTCTTGGCCGGGCCGGTCTTGGCGGGGCTGGTCTTGGCCGGGCCGGTCTTGGCCGGGCCGGCCTGGAGCGTCCCGCCGGCCGCGGCGGCGCGCTCGCGCATGCCGGCCAGCCCGTGTCCGGAGCTTGCCTGGCTCGGGCCCGCCTTCCTGGCCGCGGTCGGCGGAACGCCGCGGCCGGTGTCGGTGACGTCGATCAGCAGCGTGTCGTCGAGGTAGGCCAGCGCCACCGTCGCGGTGGCCGGGCCGGCATGGCGGATCGCGTTGGTCAGCGACTCCTGGATGATCCGGTACGCGGCCAGATCGACTCCCGCGGGCAGTTCGGCGGGATCGCCTGATATCTCGAGCCTCGTCGGCAGCCCGGCCTGCGTGACCCCGGCGACCAGCGCGTCGAGCTGGGCCAGGCCGGGAGCCGGGGCGGTCGGGTCCGCGTCGTCGGCCTGGCGCAGCACGTTGAGTATCGCGCGCAGCTCGCGCAGCCCGTTCCTGCTCGCGGACCTGATCGCGGCGAGCGCCTCGGCCGCCGCCTCCGGGCGTTCGTTCAGCACCATCGCGGCGGCGCTGGCCTGCACGTTGATCGTCGACATGGTGTGCGCGACGACGTCGTGCAGCTCGCGCGCGATCCGCAGCCGCTCCTGCTCCGCTCGCCGCCTTGCGTCCTGCTCGCGCGTTCGCTCGGCCTGCTCGAGCCGCTCACGGAGCAGCTGGATCGTGGAGCGGCGGTTGCGCAGCGCCTCGGCGGCGAGCACGGGAACGGCGACCAGCGCGACGTGACCGGCGGTCTGCAGCGTGAGGGTGTGGTGGGCGCCGGCGAGGAAGACGTCAGCGACGGCGACTGCCGCCGCCGTGGCAACCAGC
>DASPZH010000334.1:0-9946 GCA_035636335.1 Streptosporangiaceae bacterium | reverse complement strand
GAGCCGCCTGCGCGTCGGCGGCCATCAGGACGCCACCTCCATCTGTCCGGTCATGAAGCCGAAGGTCTGCATGGGGCCGCCGAACCCGGTCAGGAAGCCGCCGCCGCAGGGCACCCGGCACTGCCAGAAGTAGGAACCGGGCCTCTTCGGCGCGAGGAAGCTGAACTTCATCGTGGCCTTCGGGCCCGAGGTGCACGGGGAGTCAGTGCAGAGGGCGTTGTTCTCCGCCACGGTCGTCGGCGAGCCCATCGGCACGTTGAGGCCGATGGCGGGGATCGTGAACGTATGGCCTACCGAGCAGGTACGCCACGAGTCCAGCACCTTGACGGTCTTGCCGTCGACGGTCTCCGTGCCCCCGATCGTCCCGGTGACCTTGCCCCAGAACGGGTTGCGCAGCGGGGTGCAGCCGTCGTAGCCGAGGACGGTGACGTTCACCTGGGCTCCCGCGGGGACCTTGAACAGGGTCGTGTGCACCCACTGCTTGGTCTTCGGATCCTGGATGAAGTAGGAGACCCAGTCCGGGTGGTGGCTCACCGTGTTCTGCGGGTCCTCCTGCATGAGGATGTTGACCTGCTGCGCCGTTCCCGCCGCGGTGATGACCGGCGGCCCGGACAGGAAGAACTGGACGACGACGAAGATCGCGCCACCGACCACTACGAGGAACGCCGCGAGCAGGGTTCCTACGCGGACCGGTAGGGACATCAGTCACCACCTCGCTTCTTCGCGGCGCGTAGCGCGCACGACTCGGTCCGGCGCTGCGGATCATCCAAACGGCACCGGAAAGCAAACGACTGCACTGATAGTGCTGCGAGGCCGAAACTCGTCGCAAGACCTTGCGGTTCGGATGACGAAACTGTCATCATGCGCACCACCGGTTTCCGGGCCGGCCGAGGTCCCCGAACGCCCGTGACCGGGCCGCCGGGAGCCGGGCCGCCGGGAGCCGGGCCGCCAGGAGCCGCGCCGAGCCGGGTCGGCCGGGTTCGGTCACCGAGCCGCACGCGGGGTCATGAACGTTATACGGCGTTTAGGTTCTTTAGCCGTGATGTCTTGATGATGTCTTGACTTGACGGTGCCGCAGGAGTAGACCACTTGCCGAGGACCAGTTTGGCGCTCTGGGGCGACGAGCCTGCCCGCCTACCGCGTGTGACCTTGGCCCCGAGGCCGCTGTGAGGAATGATCGAAGGCGCGATGACCGCGGCACATGAGGGCTCCCGGACGGCAGGCGCCAGGGCGGGCTTGGCCGACCAGGGCTGGTCCGACCCGCTGGCGTCCCCGGCGTCGCCGCGGATCCTGCTCGTCGACGACGAGCCGCAGATCAGCGGGTTCGTCGGCCGGGCACTTGAGCACGCCGGATACCGGGTCGACGTCGCCGACGACGCGGTGAGCGGGGTGCGGCTGGCCGCCGGCGGCGGCTACCAGCTCGTGATCCTCGACCTGATCATGCCGGACATGGACGGCCGTGCCGCGCTGGCCGCGATCCTGCACGCTCATCCCGCGCAGGCGGTGCTCATTCTCTCCTGCAGTTCCGACCCGGCGACCAAGGTGGAGTGCCTGGACCTGGGGGCCAAGGACTACCTGACCAAGCCGTTCTCCCTGGCCGAGCTAACCGCGCGGGTCCGGGCCAGGCTGCGCGAGAACGCCAAGCGCAGCGAGGTCATGCAGGTCGGCGAGCTGACCCTGGACGCCGGCCGCCTGGAAGCCGACAGCGGAACCGGGCCGGTTGCCCTGACCAGGCTCGAGTTCCTCTGCCTGCGCGCCCTGATGGAGCACGGCCGGGACTCGGTGACCAAGAGCGAGCTGCTGGCGTCGGTCTGGGGCATCGAGTTCGATCCCGGCTCCAACATCGTCGACGTGTGCATCAGGCGGCTCAGGGCGAAGCTCGGGTTCACCCTGATTGAGACGGTGCGCGGTGAGGGTTACCGCCTCGCGTCCTGACCCGCCGCCGGCGGCCGGGACCGCCCCGGCGGCCGACGAGTCCCCGGCGGCCGAATCCCCGCCCTGGCTGCTGCTCTGGCTGACCTGCGTCGTCGCGATCGTGGTGTTCCCGGCGTGGCAGGTCATTCCCTACGGCGTCGCCTGGACCAGCCTGCCGTTGCTGGCTACCGTCTTCGTCGCCCTCGCCTGGCAGTCCAACCGAAAGATGGCGGCGCGGGACCGGGCCAGGATCGCGGCCGAGGCGGAGAAGCTGCTGGCGGTCCAGCGGCAGTTCCTGCAGGACGCATCGCACGAGCTGCGGACGCCGATCACGATCGCGCTCGGCCACGCCGAGCTGCTGGCCGGCGCGCTGGCGGGGAGACAGCAGCGCGACATCCACGTCGTGGTCGGGGAACTGGAGCGGCTGAAGGCGCTGAGCGAGCGCCTGCTGCTCGTGGCCGCGGCGGAGAACCCTGACTTCCTCACCCCGGAGCCGACCGACCTGGACATGCTCGCGGCCGAACTGTTCCTGCGCTGGCAACCGGTCGCCGCCCGCCGCTGGCGGCTCGGCCAGATCCAGCCCGTGACCGCCCTGGTGGACGCCGAGCGGCTCGAACTGGCGCTCGACGCGCTGGTCGAGAACGCGGTGCGGTACACCGGCCCGCAGGACGAGATCGCGGTATCGGTCATCGCCGACGGCGGCGGCCAGACCGCGCGCATCACCGTCGCCGACAGCGGGGAGGGGATCGCCGCGACCGACATCCCGCACATCTTCGACCGGTTCCGGACCTCGGCCGGCCCCGGCACCGGGGGAACCGGGCTCGGGCTGGCCCTGGTCCGCGCCGTCGCCCGCGGCCACGGCGGCGACGTGACGGTCAGCAGCGCGCCGGGCGAGGGCAGCCGGTTCGAGCTCGCGTTCCCCGTCCGGCCGGCCAGGCTCGGGGCACCACGCGACCAGGCGGCCCGTGACCAGGCTTCCGTGACCAGGCGTCCGTGACCAGGCGGTCACCGCCGGCCGGGCCGACCGAGACGGCCCGGTGGCGGGTAGCCTTCCCCGGGAGAGCCTCCCCCACCAGACCGGAGCGACCTAGGGTGTGTCCCTGATGCAGACCTCCAGGACCGACCCTGCGCGCCCCCCGTACGAACCGCTCCGCTCGAGAAGCTGGCCAACCCGGCGGCTGCCGCGCTGGGCCGTCGCCACCGGGGTGGCGCTGCTGGCCGGCGGCGTGGCCGTGGGGTTGTCGCACCGGCCGACCACCGGGCAGCGCGCCGCCGACCTGCGCGGCTTCTTGCACCAGCTCAACTCCGACGTCGAGTCGTGTTCCGGCGGCGTGCGCGAGTCGCTGTTCGTGCTGCGCAAGATCGACACCGGCGCCAGCCGGGATCTGCCGACCGCGCTCAGCGTGGCCAGGACGGCGGCCGCCAACTGCTCGCCGGCCTACAACGAGCTGCTCGCCGATCTCACCGCCGTTCACCCGCCCGAGTCGCTGGCCAGCTACCACCTGGACAAGGCGATCACCGCGCTGATCGACTGGGCGGCTCCGCGCGCCCAGCAGGTGCCCGCCGACGTCGCCGCCGCCCTCACCGACCGCGGCACCCCCGCCGAGGCCGCCGACCTGGCCGCCCTGCGCCAGGCGCGGCGCGCGCTCGACGCGCAGCGCAGCGTCGTGTACGCGGCCCTGGAGCCCGCGATCAGGGCGCTGTCTCCGGCCTCGGCGCCGCCGGTGCTGTATGGGTAGCGGGCCAGGCAGCCCCGACCCGGCCGTCGTGGTCGCGTTCCGCTCCGCGCTGATGCACCAGGGACTGGCCGCGCTGCTGGTGCTCGCCGCGCTCGCGGTCGGCTGGACGGTACTCCGGGAGTGGCGGCCCGACCTCGCCCGACGCGCGCGCCTCGCCCGGCTGGCCCGTCCCGGCCTGGCCGCCGAGGTCGAGGTCTCGGCCGCCCGCAGGCTGATCCGGCTGGGCTTCGGGCTGCTGTGGACGCTCGACGGCCTACTCCAGGCACAGCCCGCGCTGGTGGCCGGAACCGGCTCCAAGATCATTACCCAAGCGGCGGCGACCTCGCCCGGCTGGGTCCGCCACCTGGCCGGCTGGGCCGCCGCCGCGTGGTCCGGCCACCCGGTCCAGGCCAACGCCGCGGCGGTCTGGATCCAGGTCGGCATCGGGATCTGGATGCTCGCCGCCGCCCGCGGACGCTGGTCGCGGCTGGCCGGGCTGGCCGGCGCCGCCTGGGGCCTGGCCATCTGGGTGTTCGGCGAGGCGTTCGGCGGAATCTTGGCGCCCGGCCAGACCGTGCTGTCCGGGGCGCCGGGAGCGGCCCTGTTCTACTGCGCGGCCGGCGTGCTCGTCGCGCTGCCCGACCGGTTCTGGCGCTCGGCCGCCCTCGGCCGGCGGCTGCTGGCCGGGCTCGGAACCTTCCTCGTCGCCATGGCCGTGCTGCAGGCCTGGCCGGGCCGGGGTTTCTGGCCGGGCACCGCGCACGGCAAGCCGGGCGCGCTCGCGGCCATGGTCGCCGAGATGTCGGCAACGCCCCAGCCCCCGGTGCTCGGCCGCCTCGTCGGCGGCTTCGCGTCGCTGACCGCGGGTCATGGTTTTGGCGTCAACGCACTCGCCGTGGCGGCTCTGGCCGCCATCGGCATCGGCCTGGCGAGCGGTCGCCGGGCGCTGCTCCTGCCGGTCACGATCGCCGCGGCGGTGTTCTGCCTCGCGGACTGGGTGCTCGTGCAGGACCTGGGTTTCCTCGGCGGCCTCGGCACCGACCCGAACAGCATGATCCCGCTGCTGCTGCTCGTCGCCTGCGGCTATCTGGCCGTGACCAGGACGGCGTCGCCCGAGCCGGCCTGGCCGGCCGTAACGGCGGCCGGACCGCGGCCTGAGCGCGCGGCGGCCGGCCAGCCGGCCGCCGCGCCCCCGTGGCGCGACCGGCTCGCGCCGGAGCGGCTGGCCGCCGGCTTCGCCTCGGCCAGCGCCCAGGGCATCCTGGCCGCCTGGGCCAGCGCGCTGGTCGTGCTCGGTGCCGCCTCGATGGCGCTGGCGCAGGCCAGCGCGACGCCCCCTCACTGAGCGAGGAACGATGCACTATCTCGCCGACAACTGGTCGTTCGACCCGTTCGCCATCCTCGCGGTGATCACCGTGGGCTGGCATGAGGTCGGGCTGGCCAGGCTGGCCCGCAGGTCACGTCCCGAGCGCACCAGGCAGCGCCGGCTCAGGTCGCTGTGGTTCTACAGCGGCCTGGTCGTCCTGCTGGTCGCGGTCGAGTCGCCGATCGACTACTGGGCCGACAGCTACTTCTTCGTGCACATGATCCAGCACCTGCTGCTCATGTTCGCCGCACCGGTGCTGATCGTGGCCGGCGCCCCCTGGCAGCCGCTGCTCGACGGGCTGCCCGGCAGGCTGGGCCGGGAGGCGACCAGGCAGGTGATGGCCGGCGGCTGGTCGCGCCCGGTCCGCGCGGCCGGCGGGTTCCTGCTCCGCCCGTGGGTCGCCGTGACCGCGTTCAACCTCGTGATGGTGGCCTGGCATCTGCCGGGCCCGTTCGACCTCGGGACGCGCGACCAGGCCGTGCACATCTGGCTGGTGCACGGCAGCTTCCTGGTGACCGGGGTGCTGTTCTGGCTCCAGTTCATCCCGTCGGCACCGTTCCGGATCCGGATATCGCGGGCCGGCCAGGCGATCGCGCTGGTGCTGACCAACGCGCAGATGTGGATCCTGGCGATGTCGATGAGCTTCCTGACCTCGGCGTCGTGGTACTCGGTGTACGCGCACGTGCCCGGCGTGAGCCTGCCGCCGCTGGCCGACCAGCAACTCGGCGCGGCGATCCTGTGGGTGTGCGGCGACTTCTGGGCGGTGCCGACGATGATCTACGTGATCCGGCGCATGCTCGCCGAGGAGGGTGACGTCTCGTCGGCGGTCGACCGGATACTCGGCCGCGGGTCGCGCCGCTACCAGTGGGCCGCGTCGAGGTCCCGGCAGTAGCCAGTCCCAGCACAAGCCAGTCCCAGCGCGAGCCAGTCCCAGCGCGGAAATACCCCCGGAGCGAGCCGGTCCGACCTCGGCCGGTTGTCGGTCCGTTGCCAGTTGTGCCCGCGATGTTCGCGTGTCGCTACCAGTTCTCGCGCCGGTCGTTGGGCATTCTGTGATCAGGCCCCTCCAGGTATGAGCTGGAGGGGCCTGAAATCGCTAGCCCGACCAGGTGACCGGGATCCCGTGCGGCGGCGCGGTGCCGAGCCTGCGCCGCCGTCCGCCCGGCCAGGTCGTCAGCTCGACCGGGATGTCGGCGGTGCCGCTGACCAGTTCCAGCGTCACGTGGGCGAAGCGGGCCGACCCGGTCGCGGCGGCGCCGAGCGCGGCGACCCCGTCGGCAACCTCCCGCGCCTGGCCGGAGTCCAGGTACTGGTGCATGATCGAGTGCCACAGGACCGTCCAGGTGCCCGGCTCAAGCCGCGTCCCGGCGATCGTGGCCGACGCGGACTCCGCCCGCAGGTCGGCCCGGATCCGCGCGGCCAGTTCCAGCGCACCCCGCAGCCGTTCGAACCGCGCGGCCTGATCGGCCCAGACATACGCGGTCAGCCGCAGCCGCCCGTGCTCGCTGACCGGGTCGACCGGGTCCAGGTCACCGCCGGTCCGCGAGATCACCTCGGGGCAGCTTGCCGGGGGCGGCCGGCCGAGCCAGCAGCCGGGCATCCGCACCGGGGACGACGCGTCGCCGTGGCTGACCCCGGCGCCGGTGATCCAGAAATGGTCGGCCCGCAGGTTCAGCCCGGCGCTGGCGCCGATCTCGACCAGCCGCACCGGGCGGCCGGCCTCGGCGCCGAGGTAGCACAGCGCGCCGGCCAGCGCCGCGCCCCGGCCGACCTCGTTGGTCTGCGGCGGGCGGCCAAGCCAGGACCGTATCTCGTCGGCGTGGCCGTCGAGCACACGGCGCAGGGCCGGCCAGGCCCTCGCGGCACCGGGCCCCGGGTCCGCGGTGCCGCCGGCGGACGGGTAGAACGCGGCCAGTTCCGCGGCGCGGCCGGTCAGCACGAGCGCGTGCACGCCGCCGAGCATCCGCAGTGCAAGGGCGCTGCGGCCCGGGTCGGCCAGATGACCGTCGAGTACGGCCGCGGTCGGCCCGCCCGCCAGCACATCGTCGGCGGCGTGACGCAGGAGTCCCGCGTACAGCGGACTGCCGAGCGCGTCGCAGTGCCCTGCCTCGACGCCGATTACCCGCGCGGTCCGCTGCAGTGGCGTTTCCGTGATAGCGGCATCATCCCTTTTGGGTTTCTCATCTTTCTTGCCGTTTCTCTCGCCGTTGTCCCGTTATTCTTCCGGCGTGGAGACACTAGTTCTGGCCGTGGGCGAGAACCTGCTGCGGGCCGACAGCGACATCCTAGAAGTGTTCGATTACCGGTGGGACGCCTCGTTCCGGGTGCCGCTTGCCTGGCTAGGGGTGAACCCCCTCCCCCAGCGCAACCAGCTCATGCTGCGGGTGGGAACCGCGGTCCCGGTCGGCCAGGTGCTGTACGGTCCCGATGTGCGCGTGGTCGGCGGCAACCGCCTGCTCTTCATCTCGTGGGACGACGAGCCGACGGTGCGCGCCTTCTTCGGCCAGATCGCCGACCACGTCGGCCGGCTCATGAAGCCGTGACCGCCAGCCCGGCCGGCGCGCGTCCGGTTAGGGGCTGAGCCCGTGCCGTCCTTCCCCGACATCGTCGTGCGCGACGCGCTGATCGCCGACGGGTCGGGCGGCCCGCTGGCCGGCGGGGACGTCGCGATCGGCGACGGCGTGATCCTGACGGCCGGGCCCGGCCCGGTGCGAGCGGGGCCGGGCACCGCCGAGCTCGATGCCCGCGGCACGCTCGTCTGCGCTCCGGGCTTCATCGACGTGCACACGCACGACGACGCGGCCCTGATCCGGCATCCCGGCCTGGAGTTCAAGATCGCCCAGGGCTGTACCAGCCTGGTGATCGGCAACTGCGGCTTCAGCGGCTTCCCGGCGACCGGCGTCGAGGACATCGAGTCGGTTGACGGGGCCGACTGGCCTGACCTGGACGGGTATCGCGCCGCGGTGACCGCGGCCGGGTTCGCCTGCAACGCGATCGCGCTGGTCGGGCACAACACGATCCGGTCGATCACGATCGGGCGGCACGAGCCGCGCCCGGCCACCCCGGCCGAGCTCGCCGTGATGCGCGGGCACGTGCGGCGCGCGATGGAGCAGGGCGCATGCGGCCTGTCCACGGGCCTGATCTACACGCCGGGCAAGTGGGCGCCGCTCGAGGAGATCATCGAGCTGGCCGGAGCGGCGGCGCTGGCCGGCGGCCTGTACGCCAGCCATATCCGCAACGAGGGCGACCGGCTGCTCGAGTCGGTCGCCGAGGCGGTCGGGATCGGCGCGGAGTCCGGCTGCCGGGTACACATCTCCCACCACAAGGCAGGCGGCCGGCCGAACTGGGGGAAGGTCGCCGGCTCGCTGGCCGCGATCGACCGCGCGAACGCGGCGGGCGCCGATGTCACGCTCGACTTCTACCCCTACATCGCCAGCAGCGGGCCCATGGCCGAGTACGTCAGCCCGGAGTCGGTCACCGCCGAGTGGGCCGAGCAGAACCAGTTCGCGACCTGCCCGCCGTTCCCCGCCTACCAGGGCGCGATGGTGAGCGCCGTGGCCGCCGCCGAGGGACTGACGCTGCCCGACCTGGTGCGCCGGGTCCTGACTGCGCCCGGCGGCGGCAGGACGATCAGCATCGGGTTCGGCATGTCGGAGGACGACCTGGTGACCAACGTCAGGCACCCCTTGATGATGGTCGGCTCGGACGGAATCCCCGACCTCGACGGGCTGCCGCACCCGCGGCTGTACGGGACCTTCCCCCGGATCTTCGCCGAGTACGTGCGCCGGCGGGGCGAGATCTCGGTCAGCGAGGCGGTGCGGCGGATGACCAGCCTGCCCGCCGACCGGTTCGGGCTGGCCGGCCGCGGCCGGCTGGCGCCCGGCGCTCGGGCCGACGTCGTGGTGTTCGACCCGGCCACAATCCGCGACGTGGCCACGTTCGCCGACCCCAAGCGCGAGCCGGAGGGTGTGCGCTGGGTCATCGTCAACGGCGTGCTCACCGTCGAGCAGGGCCGCCATACCGGCGCGCGAGCGGGGCGGCTGCTCAGGCACCGCGCCGCCGAAGGCGGCTAGCTCGGCCGGCAAAGTGCGGGGACAGCAGACATGCTCCGTCCGTCGAGTCGAAGGATCAGGGGCCGGGCGGGGCCCCCTACCTGCCCGGCGCCGCGCCGCCCGGCACGGACCCTGAGCGCCCAGTTCGGCCCACCGGAACATCGATGCGGCAACGATGTTCCTCTCAGCCCCCCGCCGCGAACATCGTTGTGGCTCCGATGTTCGCCGGCGAACAGCGCTGCCACATCGATGTCACCGCTGAAGCGCCCCGGCGAACATCGATGCGGCAACGATGTTCATCCGCGGCGCCGGCACCCCGGACTCACCTAGATCGTTATGCGCCAGCGGCCACTAGAAGATCATCACCAGTCGTCGCCAGCGGCTGATCGGGGTCATCCGGCGGCTAGGTCGCGCTGATACCAGGTGCCTGGCCTACCGCCGAGGTCGGCCGGGTCGGCCGGGCCAACCGGGCCGAACCCGGCCTTGGTCAGCACCGTCCGGGACGCGGCATTCTCGTGGGTGGTGGCCGCCCGGAGTGTGCGCAGCCCGTGCCGCGCCGCCGCCAGCCGGCACAACTCCCGGACGGTCGCGGTCGCCACGCCGCGGCCGGCGACGTGCTGCGCGACCCGGTAGCCGAGTTCCGCGGTGCCGTCTTCGAAGTTGACCAGGTTGAACCGGCCCAGGACCGAGCCATCCTCGGCGACGAGCACGTAGAAGGCGCCGATGCCGGCCTCCTGCTCAGCCAGCAAGGCGCGGTGCCGGTCGGTGAACTGGTCGTAGAACTCGTCGCCGCGGTCGGAGATCGAGGCCGCGAAGTAGGCGCGGTTCGCCAGCTCGAAGGCTAGGACTGCCGGGGCATGGCCAGCACGCAGCCGCTGCAGTTCGGGCACTGCCCA
>DASPZH010000333.1:0-3989 GCA_035636335.1 Streptosporangiaceae bacterium | reverse complement strand
GCCGTCGAGTCGGCCCATGCCGTGCGCTCCTGGGGTCCGAGTGCAGTGTCCGCGGAGTTCCCGGTTCCAGCCCGGCTCCAGCCCGGGTCCCGCCCGGGTCCAGGTGACCAAACGCTTGCTTGGCTGGACGTTGCTGCTTGGAGGATAACAGCGCCGCCCCGGCGTGTCCCGTCCTCGCCGGCGGACAGTTTGTGGGCATTTTAGGTAGCCAGCCGGGGCGCGTCCGGGGCGATGCGAGAATGGCGGGCATGACGACGACGGTATGGCGGTTCCGCAACGACACGGCGCGGGTCTGACGCCGTGACCGGAATCGACTTCGCGGCCGGACCGCCCGCGGCCGGTGACCTGGACGTGCGCTGGAACCACGGCGCCCGGGGCGAGCCGCCGATCCAGGTCCACGCCTACGACCCGCATACCTACCTGCTCAGGCAGGCCAAGGCGACCAGCTACGAGGCCCCGTTCCTCTACCTGCTGTTCGGTAACGAGCGGGCGATCCTGCTCGACACCGGGGCCACCGCCGACCCGGCCGTCTTCCCGCTGCGGGACAGCGTCGACGGGCTGGTGACCGACTGGCTCGCGGCGAACCCGCGGGACGGCTACGAACTGGTCGTCGCGCACACCCACGGGCACGGCGACCACGTGGCCGCCGACCGGCAGTTCGCCGACCGGCCGCTGACGAGCGTCGTCGCGCGCGAGGCCGAGGCCGTGCGGGGGTTCTTCGGCTTCGCGGACTGGCCAGGCGAGGTCGTCCAGTTCGACCTGGGCGACCGGGTGCTCGAGCTGACCGGTATCCCCGGGCACCACCCCGCGTCGATCGCGATCTTCGACCCGTGGAGCGGCTTCCTGCTCACCGGCGACACGGTTTACCCCGGCCGGCTGTACGCGCCCGACTACGCGGAGTTCGCGCGCAGCCTGGAGCGGCTGGCGGACTTCGCCGTGGCCAGGCCGGTCACGCACGTGATGGGCTGCCACATCGAGATGACCCGGACCCCCGGCCTTGACTATCCGATCGGGACCAGGTACCAGCCCGACGAGCCGCCGCTGCAGATGACGGTCGCGCAGCTCACGGCGGTCCGCGACGCCGCCAGGTCGGCCGCGGCGAGACCCGGCGTCCACACCTTCGACGACTTTCTTATCTTCAACGGACCCTGCCGGGCGGCTGTCGTGCGGCAGCTTGCCCGGACCCGGTGGCGGCGCGCGCTCCGGCGCGACGCCGGCTGACGCCGCGCCGGAGCGCACGTCGGTGGCCGTCAGCGTCGTGTTCGAGACGCACTCAACGACGGCCGACAACGAGCAGGGCCGCGCGACCGGCTGGCTCCCCGGCGAGCTGTCCGCTCGGGGCCGGCTCCAGGCCGCCGAGCTTGGCCGCCGTCGCGCCCGGCCGGCGGACGACATCGCGGCGGTGCTCTGTTCCGATCTCGCCCGCGCCGCCGAGACCGCGCGGATCGCGTTCGCGGGCACGACTGTCCCCGTGCTGCTCGACTGGCGGCTGCGCGAGTGCGACTACGGCGACCGCAACGGCATGCCCGTCGCCGAGCTGCACGCCGGCCGACGCGAGCACCTGGACCTGCCCTATCCGGGCGGGGAGAGCTGGCGGCAGGCGGTGGCCAGGGTCGGCTGGTTCCTCCGCGACGTTCCGCGGCGCTGGGACGGCCGGCGGGTGCTCGTGATCGGTCACGTGGCGACCCGCTGGGGTCTGGATCACTGGCTGCGCGGCGTACCGCTCGAGGACCTCGTCGGAGCGGAATTCGGCTGGCAGGAAGGCTGGCAGTATCGGATCACCTGAATCAGCTTCCTGGGTAGGTGCCGAAGCTCCATCTGACCGACCACGGGTCCACGGCCGTGAACGTCCGGCTGCCGTAGCTGGTGACCTCGATCTCCCTGGTGATCTCCAGGCCCGCGGCCTTCGCCCGCGCGTACAGGCGGTCAGGGTCGGCCGCGACGACATACAGCCAGTTCGGCACGGGGCCGGGGGCGTCGGCGATGATGATGCCGCCGCTTCCGTGCGGCCAGCGCAACTCGATCTCGAGGTAACTGCCTGGTTCCTCCCCGGGGATCAGGGCGGTCGGCTCGAATCCGAATACGGACACAAGGAAGTCGATGGCCGCCTGCGGGTCCGGATACCGGACGGTGGGCCAGATCGTCGGCGGCCGGTCGGGCGAGCTGGGCGTGACCGATTGCGTGACGGGGGCGGCGGCGGTGTTGTCGCGGGCAGAGTTCATCATCCCTGTAGCCTGGGGCCAAGACGGGTGCGCTGGCTTGGAGAAAACGGAACGCGCAGGCCAGTGCCTGGTGCCCAGACGCCTGGCCGGGAGAGTGTGCCTGTGGCCGCGACGCCAGCCGCGCGCGATCCTGACGCCCGCGCGGGCCCGGTCAGCGAGTCGGTCGCCGCCAGGCCCGTCGCGGAGCTGCGCCCGTACATCGCGCGCTACTCCGGTTTCCGGCAGGCCGGCGTGCCGTCGGCCAGGCACGCGGGGCTGCCATCGCCGTACCTGACCCTGATCTTCACCCTCGACCAGCCGCTGACCGTGGCGGCACGCCCGGATCCGGGGCAGCCGGGCGGCGAGTACGTGACGCTGGCCGGGGGACTGCACCATGCGCCGGCCCTGATCACGCACGAGGGCTACCAGTCCGGCATCCAGCTCGCGCTGAGCCCGCTCGGCGCGCGGGCGTTCCTCGGCATCCCGGCCGGCGAGCTGGCGAGCATCGATGTCGACGCCCGCGAGGTCTGCGGCCACGTGGCGACCGAGATCCAGCAGCGCGTCCAGGCCGCGGCGAGCTGGCCGGACCGGTTCGCGGTGCTCGACGAGGTCCTGTCGCGCAGGTTGCGCGCGTACCGGCGGGACGGCGGTGCCGACGTCAGCGCCGAGGTCGGGTTTGCCTGGCGGCGGCTGCTGGCGAGCGGGGGGACCATCGGCGTCTCCGCGCTGGCCGGCGAGACCGGCTGGAGCGGGCGGCACCTGCGCGCCAGATTTGCCGCCGAGATCGGGCTGACGCCGAAGACGGCGGCACGGGTGGTGCGGTTCTACCGGGCCATGCGGCTGCTGCGGCGCCGGGCCGGGGCGGGCGCACGGCTTGACCTGGCCACGCTCGCCGTGCACTGCGGCTACTACGACCAGGCGCACCTGGACGCCGAGTTCCGCGCGCTCGCCGGCGCGCCGCCTACCACCTGGCTCGCGCGCGAGTTCCGAAATCTCCCAGCCGACCGAAATCTCCCAGCCGACGCCGAGGCGGCGGCGCAAGGCTGAGCTCATGACGCACAACGCCGGGCGGCGCGGTCGTGCTCGGGTCGGTGCAGGACGCCGGGACCGACCACTGGCCGGTGTCGCCGGGCAGCTTCGGCGCCTACGTGGTCACGACGACCCCGACGGCCTGTACGCCCGTGCCACGAAGGCCGGGGCCGAGGTCCTGGTGGACCTGCACGAGACCGACTGCGGCTCCCGGGACTTCGCCGTCCGCGATCCCGAGGGCAACCGCTGGTCGTTCGGCACCTACCGCGGCGAGCCCGCCAGACTCTCTGACGTGCTGGCCACCGGATGGATCCGGGGATCGATCCGGCTTGGCCGGATGAAACCCCGGATCGATCTGGCTCATCCCGGCCGAGCCGGGGCGGCCGCCGAGCGGAGGCGGCCGACCGAGCGGGGGCGGCCGGCGGAGCGGGGCGGCCGGGCCGAGCGGGTCATCCAGGCCGAGCCGGGGCGGTCGGCGGAGCTGATCGGGCCGGCGGAGCGGGGGCGCAGCCGGGGAGCGGATCCAGCCGGGCCGAGCGGGCGGCGGTCGCCGGAGCGTGGCGACTTCGCCTCGGCTGCCCCGCCCTGACGTGCGGCGGAGGCAGCCATTTCTGGCTACCCCTTGACGATTTTGTTTGGAAAGTATACGAACTAATCAAACCTATACGGAGGCAGAAACGAAGCGCCGTCCATTGTCGGACAGCGGGGGTGGCCGATCGTGACGGGTCGCGGAGAGGTCGCCAGCGATGAGGAAGGCCG
>DASPZH010000332.1:0-9536 GCA_035636335.1 Streptosporangiaceae bacterium | reverse complement strand
GGCCGACGAGGTCCGGGCACTCAGGTTCCTGCTCGGGTCCGCCGAGGCGGCCGGCCCGTTCAACCTCACTGCCCCGCAGCCGGTGACGAACGCCGAGTTCACCAGGGCGCTGGCGCGGGCGCTCGGCAGGCCCGCCGCCCTCGCGCTGCCGTCTGGCCTGCTGCGGGCCGCGCTCGGCGAGGTGGCCAGCGAGCTGCTGGGCAGCGCTCGGGTCCTGCCGGCCCGGCTCGAGACGGCAGGCTTCACGTTCCGCCACCCCGACATCGAGACCGCGCTCCGCGGGCTGCTGCCCGGCTAAGGCACGTCCCTGGTCGGCCGACGGCTCCTAGTCGGCCGACGGCTCCTCGTCGGCCGACCGGGGCGCGCACGCGGCCGCGACGGCCGCCCTGCGGTTGGCCCGTGCCTTGATCAGCCTGGCCAGCGGGGTGCCTGCGGTCGGGCCGAGCAGCGGTATCTGCCGTAGCGGCGGGACCGGGCCGGTCATGCCCTCGTACCGCATGATCTGCCCGATCGTCAGCCGCAGCAGCCGCCTGGCCATGAGGGTCGCCAGCAAGGCCAGCGGCACCTCGGCCAGCACCGCCGACAGCAGGCTGGCCAGGAAGCCCGATGTCGCGACGTCGAGCACCACGTCGAACCAGGCGTCGCAGAGCAGCAGGGTGGCCAGCACGACCAGGCAGACGATCAGTAGCTGCCGTCGGCGCCACGCGGTCCAGCCGGTGGCAGCGAACGCCGCGAGCAGCGCCACGTCAAAGCCGACCCAGGCCCCCCGCCAGGTCCCCGTGTGGTAGAACCTCGGCAGCGTCACCGCCAGTACGCCGATCCAGGCCGCCAAGACGATGCAGGCGCCGGCGAGGAACACCAGCACGGCATCCCATTTCCAGCTGCTGCCCGGAGCCTGACTGGCATCCTGTTCCAGCGCAACCAGCGCCCTGAGCAGCTTGCGCCGCTCGGCCGGGCTGAGGTTCGCCAGGGCCTCAAGATCAAGCTTTTCGTCCATCGCACCAAAAAGGTTAGCTGACCGGCCTTGTCCGGCTGCGCGGGCGCCTCGCCCGGCGCGGGCGGGCGATCCGGCATAGGCTGACGCCTATGGATCGGGAGCTTGCTGTCATCGCGTTGGGCTTCGGCGCCAAGGCAATCGGCTTCACCGAGGCGTGGGACCTCCAGCGGGACCTGCACGCCCGCCGGGTGCGAGGCGAGATACCGGACACCTGCCTGCTGCTCGAGCACTTGCCGGTCTACACGGCGGGCCGGCGGACGAGCCAGGCCGACCGCCCGGTCGGTGATCCGGGCGCCCCGGTGATCGACGTGGACCGCGGCGGGAAGATCACCTGGCATGGCCCTGGGCAGCTCGTCGGCTATCCGATCGTGGCGCTGGACGAGCCGGTCGACGTGATCGGATATGTCCGGGCGATCGAGGAGGCGCTGATCCTGACCTGCGCGGACTTCGGGGTGGCCGCCGAGCGGGTGGCCGGGCGGACCGGGGTCTGGGTCCGCGGCGCCGGGCGCGGCGAGGACGGGGCGGCGGGCGGCCAGGACAGGAAGGTGGCGGCGATCGGGATCAGGGTGGCACGCGGCGTAACCATGCACGGCTTCGCGCTCAACTGCGACAACGACCTGGCCTGGTTCGACCGGATCGTGCCGTGCGGCATCACCGACGCGTCGGTGACCTCCCTCACGGCCGAGCGCGGCATCCGCACCCCCGTTGAGAGTGTCCTTCATCCGGTCAGCGGTCATCTCGCGGACGTGCTCGGAGCGAACCGCCTGAGACTGCTGGCCCACGTGGACGATGCGGCGGCCAGCCCGGTCGGGTGAGCCGGGCGTCAGCCGACCGGGTGCGGCAGGAAGACGCTCGTTCCTGACTCGCGCGCTCGCAGCGCCCCGGTGACCCGCGCGAGCCCGTACCCCGGCAGGTGGGCGGCCAGCTCGGCGGCCGGGGTGAACCGGAAGCCGTCCAGCTCGGCCTCCTGGATCACGATCCCCGCGCCATCGTCCATCTGCCCGCCGTCGAAGACGAAGTGCATGATGGGCCTGGCCGCCTGGCCGTAGGGCTGGGACCAGTCGATGGCGAGCAGCCTGCCGGCCGGGATGTCCAGGCCCAGCTCCTCGGCCAGCTCTCGGCGGCACCCGGCGTGCGGCGGCTCACCGTGCTCGCAGATGCCGCCGGGCAGCGCCCACAGCTCGCGGTAGTTCGGCTTGACCAGCAGCACGCGCCCGGCTGGGTCGGTGATCAGCGCACCGGCCGTGACCACGACACCGGGCAGTCCCGCGAACCAGGTGTCCGGATCGGTGAAGGTGACCTCAGGCATCCTTGGCGGCCGCCTTGCCGGCGAGGTAATCCGCCACCTCGCCGGCCGGCACCGCCTCCTGCTCGGCGCCGGCCAGGTCCCGGACGGTGACGGTGCCCGCGTCCCGCTCCGCGGTGCCGTAGATGAGGCACCACCGCGCCCCCTGGTCGGCCGCCCAGCGAAGCTGCTTGCCGAGCTTGCCCGACGCGCCCAGGTAGACGCTGGTCCGCAGTCCGGCGGCACGGGCGAGCCCGGCGAGCGCGAACGACTGCCCGGCGAGGTCGTCGGCGAGCACCGTCACGGCGACGTCGATCCGGCCCGGCCGCCCGGACGCCGTGTCAGGCAGCAGCATCATGATCCGCTCGATGCCGAGCGAGGTGCCGGTCGCGGGCACGTCGGGCCCGCCGAGCTGGGCGATCAGGTGGTCGTACCGGCCGCCGCCGCCGAACGAGCCGGGCACTCCGGCCGCCGTCAGCTCCCAGATCGGACCGGTGTAGTAGCTCAGGCCGCGGACCATTCGCGGTTCGAACGCGACCCGGCCGGGCGGCACCTGCGCGGCGACCAGCGCGACCAGGCGGTCGACCGCCTCGAGCCCGGCCATCCCGGTCTCGCAGGGCTTGAGCGCCGCCCTGATCCGGTCGGTGGCGTCGTCTGCGGTCATCGTACCGACCAGCTCGGCGGCCGCGTCGGCACCCAGGCCGCGGCCGGCGAGCTCGGCGGTCACGTCGGCCGGGGTCATCTTGTCGAGCTTGTCCAGCGAGGTCAGCACGCCCGCGCCGAGCTCGGCTGGCACGGCGAACACCTCGAGCAGGCCGGACAGGACCTGGCGCGAGTTGACCCTGATCGTGAAGTCGGTCAGCCCGAGAGCCGCCACCGCGTCGTGGTGCGTGCACAGCACCTCCGCGTCGGCCAGCGGCGACGTCGACCCCAGCGTGTCGATGTCGCACTGGGTGAACTCGCGGAACCGGCCGCGTCCTGGCCGGTCGGCGCGCCACACCGGACCCATCGCGTACCGCTTGTACGGCGTCGGCAGCTGGCTGCCGTAGGCGGCGACCACGCGCGCCAGCGGCACGGTCATGTCGTAGCGCAGGGCCAGGTCGGCCTCGCCTGACGCCTCGTGCTCGCCGCGGCGCAGGATCTTGAATACCAACTTGTCGGCCTCGTCGCCGTACTTGCCGAGCAGCACGTCGACGCGCTCGAACGCCGGGGTCTGCAGCGGCTCGAAGCCGTAGCTGGCGAACACCGAGCGCAGCACGCCGAACACCCGCTCGCGGACGGCAAACTCGGCGGCCAGGAAGTCGCGCGTTCCCGACGGCGGATCGAACTGGGTAGGCATGCGATCTATGATCCCCGATCCCGGCCCCTGCTTTCATCCGCATTAGTGATCACCGCCGGTCGATGGGGCCGGACGAGGCCCCGGCGGTCCGTCCCGGCCGCGGGGCGGGGACACGGGCTAGCGGGGACATAGGCTAGTGGCGTGGCACTGGCACCAGGAGAGCGGAGGCTGCTGCGGATCGAGGCACGCAACAGCCAGACCCCGATCGAGCGGAAGCCGCCGTGGATCAAGACCCGGCTGCGGACCGGGCCGCACTACACCGAGCTGCAGCGGCTCGTCAGAGCCGAGGGACTGCACACCGTCTGCGAGGAGGCGGCCTGCCCGAACATCTTCGAGTGCTGGGAAGACCGGGAGGCGACCTTCCTCATCGGCGGGGACCAGTGCACCCGCCGGTGTGACTTCTGCCAGATCGCGACCGGCAAGCCGGGCCCGCTCGACACCGACGAACCGCGCCGCGTCGCCCAGTCCGTCGCCGCGATGGGCCTGCGGTACGCGACGGTCACCGGCGTGGCCCGCGACGACCTCGCCGACGGCGGCGCCTGGCTGTACGGGCAGACCTGCGCCGAGATCCACCAGACCGTCCCCGGCTGCGGCGTCGAGCTGCTAATCCCCGACTTCAACGCAGAGCCCGCGCTGCTCGGCCAGGTCTTCGCCGCCCGCCCCGAGGTGCTCGCGCACAACATCGAGACGGTGCCGAGGATCTTCCGGCAGATCAGGCCGGGGTTCAGGTACGAGCGCTCGCTCGGCGTGCTGGAGGCGGCCAGGGCCGCCGGCTTGATCACAAAGTCGAACCTGATACTCGGCATGGGCGAGCGGCGGGACGAGGTCAGCGCGGCGATGACCGACCTGCGGTCGGCCGGGTGCGACCTGCTGACCATCACCCAGTACCTGCGGCCGTCGCCCAGGCACCATCCGGTCGGCCGCTGGGTCACCCCCGACGAGTTCGGCGAGCTTGGCGACGAGGCGCTCGCGCTGGGGTTCGCCGGCGTTATGTCCGGCCCGCTGGTCCGCTCGTCCTACCGAGCGGGCCGGCTGTACCGCGCGGCCATGGATCGGACCGGCGCTGCCGAGCTGGCCGGCCAGCCGCAGGCCAGCGCGGCGGGAGCGACAATTCGATGACCGCGTCTCGCGCCGGGCACCGCATGCTCGTAACCTGCGGTGCATGGTGAAATTGCCCCGTCGCGCTGCGGCGCAGACCCCGGCCAAGGCGGCGAAGAACGCGACGACCGATCCTGCGTCGGCAGGACGGCTCAAGCAGATCGGCATGGTCGCCGGCGTCATCCGCAAGTCCGATCCCAAGGCGCTGCCGATCGTCATCGGCAGCGGCGTCGCGGTGCTCGTCGTTCTGGTGCTCGTCGGCCTGCTGACCGGCCTCGCCGCCCTGCTGATCCCGTTCGGGGTGTTGCTCGGGGCCATGACGTCCATGCTGCTGTTCGGCCGGTACGCGCAGTCGGCGCAGTACAAGGCCATCGCGGGCCAGCTCGGGGCGGCCGCGGCGATCGTGGAGAGGATGCGCGGCAATTGGACGGTCACGCCGGCGATCGCGGGCAACAGGAACATGGACATCGTGCACCGCGTGGTCGGCAGGCCCGGGGTCGTCCTGATCGGCGAGGGCTCGCCTAACGGGCTGGCCAGCCTGCTCAGCGCGGAGAAGAAGAAGATCGCCAGGATCGCCTACGCGGTGCCGGTCACCGAGCTGCAGGTCGGTGACGAGAAGGGACAGATCCCGATCAGGCAGTTGCAGCGGACGTTGATGAAGATGCCGCGGACGCTCAAGCCGGCGGACGTCACCGAGCTGAACAACAGGCTGAAGGCGCTGCCGTCGTCGCTGCAGGCGCCCCGCGGCCCGATGCCGAGGGCCGGCCGGATGCCCAGGCCCCCCCGCCCGAAGGTGCGCTAGGCCAGCACCGCGCCCGAGGGCGCCAGGCCCGGCACCGCGTCGGCTACAGCCTGACCACGACCGTGTTGGCCGCCCGGTCGTGCAGTCCGCGCAGGTCGCGGTCGACGATGAGCGGCGGAACGACGGCGAGCAGCAGCAGCGTGCGCACCAGCGCCCAGCCGCCGACGGGGCCACCGTCCAGCCTGGCCACCCTGATCCGCAGCGCCAGCTTTCCGAGCGTCGTGCTGGTCAGCCCGGTGAAAAGGCAGTCCTGCGCCGCGAAGATGATCAGCGTCCAGTAACCGGCCTGGAAGAACGGCAGCCTCGTCGCCGTCACGGCAACGAACGTGCACACCAGCCAGTCGATGAAGATCGCGCCGATCCTGCGTGCCATGCCGGCCACCGCGCCACGGCCGGCCTCGGGCAGGCCGAGCAGCTCGCCGGGGTAACCTGGACGATCTGGGGTGCCGGCCTTGGTCACGCGGGTCGAGCCGGCCTGATGTTCAGTCACGGATTCACAGTACTCAGCAGGGCTAGCGACCCGGACGGGGCGGGCTCGTGAACGCGTGGCGTAACGCGGCCGAAACATCGGGGACACGGCCAGGAAACGGCGGCTCGCTAGTCTCATGCAGACTCACCCCGCCGGCGAAGGCACGTGAGCGAGCAAGGGAGAATTGATGTTCACAAGCGGTGATGAGGTTCTGCGGTACATAGCGGACGCCGACGTCCAGTTCGTCGATGTCAGGTTCTGCGACCTGCCGGGGACGATGCAGCACTTCACGGTTCCCGCCGGGGCGTTCGAGGAGCGGGTGTTCACCGACGGGCTCATGTTCGACGGCTCGTCGATCCGCGGGTTCCAGCAGATCCACGAGTCCGACATGCTGCTGCTGCCCGATCCGACGACGGCGGTCGTCGACCCGTTCCGCACCCACAGGACGCTCAACCTGACGTTCTTCGTGCACGACCCGCTGACCGGCGAGCCGTACAGCAGGGACCCGCGCAACATCGCCAAGAAGGCCGAGCAGTACCTGCGCGGCAGCGGCATCGCCGACACCGCCTACTTCGGCCCCGAGGCCGAGTTCTACATCTTCGACTCGGCGCGCTTCGCGACCAGCCCGAACGAGGGCCATTACCACCTCGACTCGATCGAGGGCGCCTGGAACACCGGCCGGGACGAGCCCGGCGGCAACCTCGCGTACAAGCCCCGCTACAAGGGCGGCTACTTCCCGGTGTCGCCGACCGACCACTACACCGACCTGCGGTCGGAGATGGTCAGCAAGCTGATCGAGTGCGGCATCGACGTCGAGATGCAGCACCATGAGGTCGGCACCGCGGGCCAGGCCGAGATCGACATCAAGTTCGACAGCCTGCTGCGCATGGCCGACAAGCTCATGCTCTACAAGTACGTGGTCAAGAGCGTGGCCCGCGCGGCCGGCAAGACCGTGACGTTCATGCCCAAGCCGCTGTTCGGCGACAACGGGTCTGGCATGCACTGCCATCAGAGCCTGTGGAAGGACGGCGAGCCGCTGTTCTACGACGAGGTCGGCTATGCGGGGCTGTCGGACACGGCCCGCTACTACATCGGCGGCCTGCTCAGGCACGCCCCATCGCTGCTGGCGTTCACCAACCCGACCGTGAACTCCTACCACCGGCTCGTGCCCGGCTTCGAGGCGCCGGTCAACCTGGTCTACTCGCAGCGCAACAGGTCAGCTTGCGTCCGGATCCCGATCACCGGCGCGAGCCCGAAGGCCAAGCGGCTCGAGTTCCGGGTGCCCGACCCGTCGAGCAACCCGTACATCGCGTTCGCCGCGATGCTGATGGCCGGCGTGGACGGGATCAGGAACAAGATCGAGCCGCCCGAGCCGGTCGACAAGGATCTCTACGAGCTCGCACCCGACGAGGCGCAGGCGATCCCGAAGGTGCCAGGCTCGCTGGAGAAGGTGCTGGACAGCCTGCAGGCCGACCACGAGTACCTGCTCGAGGGCGGCGTCTTCACCGAGGACCTGATCGCGACCTGGGTCGACTACAAGCAGGAGCACGAGATCGACCCGATCAGGCTCCGCCCGCACCCGCACGAGTTCGAGATGTACTTCGACTGCTAGCCGGATACCGCCGCGCGTGTGCGGCCGCAGGCGTCGGGCATCGGGTGCGGTTGACCAGCAATTCAACAAATCTCGACGGCGTGGATCTCACTCGGGTCCGAGTAGGAGCAGCGGGGTTTCACGATGCCGCTGGCGTTCTTGAGCGTCGCGTATCTTGGGACTGGAGCGGCCACTCTTAAGTCCTATATCTCGCGGTGCTCCGGGCAACAGGGTCGAACGTCCCGTCGACGCCTTGGGGTCCGCCGACGCTTAGTGCCAATAGCTCGCATTGTCGACCATGACTCCCGCTTTCCCGCTAGGCGAGCGATTCGAGCGGCACCGACGCGTCCTTGAGCGCGTCCACGCTGACCGGCGTTTTGGCGCGCACGAGTGCGGCAATCGATTCGTTGACGTCCCAGATGTTGACGTTCATGCCGGCGAGTACCCGGCCGTCGCCGGCCAGCCAGAACGCGATGAACTCGCGGCCGGGCACGTCACCGCGGAACACCACCTCGCGGTAGGCTCCCGGCTCGACGTAGCCGGCGTACTCCATGCCCAGGTCGTACTGGTCGGTGTAGAAGTACGGCACCCGGTCGTAGGAGACGTCCTGGCCGAGCATCGCTTTGGCGGCCGCCACCGGCTGGTGCCGGGCGTTGGCCCAGTGCTCGACCCGCACGTGCCTGCCGAACAGCGGGTGGAAGGCGTTCGCGACATCGCCGGCGGCGAAGATGTCGGGATCGGAACTCTGGAGCCTGGCGTCGGTCACGACGCCGTCGTCGACCGTCAGGCCGGCCGCCGAGGCGAGTTCGGTGTTCGGCGTGATCCCGACGCCGACGATCACGGCATCGGCGTCGACGTGGGTGCCGTCGGCCAGACTGATCCCGGTGACCGTGCCGTTGCTGCCGGTGATCTCGGCAACCTGGATCCCGAAACGCAGGTCGACGCCGTGCTCGGCGTGCAGTCGGGCGAAGACCTCGGCCACCTCCCGGCCGAGAACCCGCAACAGCGGCAGTTCGGCCATCTCGAGCACGGTCACCTCGGCGCCGGCGGTCCTGGCCGCCGCGGCCGTCTCGAGCCCGATCCAGCCCGCCCCGATCACCGCGACGCGCGAGGCGTTCTCGATGGCGGTCTTGAGCCGGTCGCTGTCGCCGACACTGCGCAGGTACAGGACGCCGTCGAGGTCGGCTCCGGGAACCGGGACACGGCGCGGCGACGAGCCGGTCGAGAGCAGCAGCCTTGAGTAGCCGAGGCGCTCGCCGCCCGACCCGGCGGGCACGGCGGACCCGGCGGGCACGGCGGACAGGGTGACCTCGTGCGCGGCCCGGTCGATGCCGGTCACCGTCATGCCGAGCCGCAGGTCCACGTCGTGTTCGGCGTACCAGTCGCGGGGCTGGAAGTAGAGCTTCTCCCGTCCGTGCTTGCCCATCAGGTAGTCCTTGGACAGCGGCGGCCGCTCGTACGGGATCTCTGCCTCCGCGCCGATCAAGACGACGGGGCCGGTGAAACTGTCGTTGCGCAGCGTCTCGGCGGCGCGCCCTCCGGCCAGGCTCGCGCCGACGATCACCATGGTGTGCTCAGTGCTCATAGTCAGCTCCTCCTCAGACGTGCACGCCAGCTAGCGCGAAGAACTCGGCACGCGATCGCGGGTCAGCCCGCAGGCAGCCGAGCAGTGCCGACGTGATGGTCGTTGCACCGGTCGCCCGGACGCCGCGCAGCGTCATGCACGTGTGCTCGGCCTCAAGCACCACGCCGGCCCCGCGCGGGCGCAGGCGCTCCAGCAGGCAGTCGGCGACTTGCCTGGTCAGTCGCTCCTGAGTCTGCGGTCTGGCCGCGAAGTGCTCGACCAGACGGGCCAGCTTGGACAAGCCGAGAATACGCTCGGCGGGCAGGTAACCGACGTGCGCTACGCCGGCGAACGGCAGCAAGTGGTGCTCGCACACCGTGCGGAACGGAAT
>DASPZH010000331.1:0-4750 GCA_035636335.1 Streptosporangiaceae bacterium | reverse complement strand
CCATCAGCGCGCCGCCGACCTCGCTGGCGCTGGGCGGCGCAGGCCGGCCTGCGCCCCCCGCGATCCGGGCAGCGGCCGCGGTCCCCGCGGTCCGGGCAGCGGCGGCGGTCCGGGCGGCGGCCGCGGTCCCCGCGGTCCGGGTCGTAACCGCGGCCGCCGTAGCTATCGCGATCGCCGCGCTGGTCACGACCGCCGACGCGACCAGGGCCGCGCTTCGAGTGCTCGTCTGCATCAGGTCCTTCGATCCCGCGAGCGGACTGGGCCTGGACGCAGCCCGCCACCCGGCTCCCGCGACCGCGGAGTCCAGGTGCCCGATCCGCGGCCGGCCGGACAACTAGTACGTGCGCACTGTTCCCGCGCGGTGCGCCGATACCCGTGCCGCATTTCAGGTCGATGTCAGCGCAACCCGTGCGACCTGCGCGGATGGACGGCAAAGGTTGTCACCGCGGCAGCCCAACGGGGAGCCTATCGAGCCCGGATCCTGCTCGCCCCGCTCATCGGCCGCCCAGCGGCGGCACCAGCCTTCCCGCCGCGCGAACCTGCCCGTCCATCGCGAAGCCCCGGTGGCCGTGGGCAACCGGGGATTCGTCCGCTGGGCTTCGGGCCGCCGGGCCGTAATCTTGTCCCATGGCGCGTTTCTCAGAGTCGGGCGACCCGATCGAGGCGGTCTACGGGCCCAAGGCACTGCAGGACTTCGACCCCGACCGGGACCTGGGCGATCCGGGCGGGTTCCCGTTCACCCGCGGCGTGTACCCGACCATGTACGCGGGCCGGCCGTGGACGATGCGTCAGTACGCGGGATTCTCGACCGCCGCCGACTCCAACCGCCGGTACCGGCAGCTTATCGCGGCGGGCACGACCGGGCTGTCGGTCGCCTTCGACCTGCCGACGCAGATGGGCTACGACTCCGACGCGCCGCTGGCGGGCGGCGAGGTCGGCAAGGTGGGCGTGGCGATCGACTCGATCGACGACATGCAGGTGCTGCTGCGCGACATACCGCTGGACACCGTGTCAACGTCGATGACGATCAACGCGCCGGCCGCCGTGCTGCTGCTGCTCTACGAACTGGTCGCCAGCGAGCAGGGCGTTCCGGCCGCCGCGCTCACCGGCACGATCCAGAACGACATCCTCAAGGAGTACATCGCCCGCGGGACGTACATCTACCCGCCGGGACCCTCGCTGCGCCTGGTCGCGGACACGTTCGCCTACTGCGGCGCTCATATCCCGCGCTGGAACACGATCTCGATCTCCGGTTACCACATGGCCGAGGCCGGCGCCACGCCGGTGCAGGAGATCGCCTTCACGCTGGCGAACGCGAAGGAGTACGTGCGCACCGCGATCGCGTCCGGCCTGGCGGTCGACGACTTCGCGCCCAGGCTGTCGTTCTTCTTCGTGGCCAGGACCACGCTGCTCGAGGAGGTCGCCAAGTTCCGTGCCGCCCGCTGGCTGTGGGCGCACATCATGGCCGACGAGTTCGGCGCCGCCGACCCGAGATCGCAGATGCTGCGGTTCCATACCCAGACCGCCGGCGTCCAGCTCACCGCGCAGCAGCCCGAGGTCAACATGGCGCGGGTCACCGTCCAGGCGCTCGCCGCGGTGCTCGGCGGCACCCAGTCGCTGCACACGAACGCCTACGACGAGGCGATCGCGCTGCCAACCGAGAAGGCCGCGCGACTGGCGTTGCGCACCCAGCAGGTGCTCGCGTACGAGACCGACCTGACCTCGACCGCGGACCCGCTGGCCGGCTCGTACGCGGTCGAGTCGATGACCGCCAGCATCAGGGACGAGGCCGCCGAGATGATCGGGCGGGTCGAGGAGATGGGCGGTGCCGTCGCCGCGATCGAGCAGGGCTTCCAGAAGGCGGAGATCGAGCGCTCCGCCTACCAGGTAGCGCGGCAGATCGACGCCGGGGAGCGGGTCGTGGTCGGCGTGAACAGGTTCACCACCGAAGCCGACGGGAGCTACGCGCCGCTGCGGGTCGATCCCGCGATCGAGCAGCAGCAGGCGGAACGGCTCGGGGAGTTGCGGCGCCGCCGGGATGGCGCGGCGGTGCGCCGCGGCCTGGACGCCGTCAGGACCGTTGCGGCCGGCCGGGACAACGTGCTCTACCCGCTGCGGGAGGCGCTGGCCGCCAGGGCTACCGTGGGTGAGGTATGCGACGCGCTGCGCGAGGTGTGGGGTGTCTACCGGCCCGCCGATGTCTACTAAGCGGCCGAAAGAGCGGACATAGGGGCGCCACGGCCACTGCGTTGCGCTCCGGCCACAATCGGACAACGCCAGCGTCGCGCCGCCGCGACCGCTACCATGCTTAGTGATACCGGGTCGCAGCTCACCTGTGTACCGAGATGCGACCAGAGCACGTCGCCAGCGTCAGGCGGGTGCGGTTGCACTCCTCGTCGGCGCGAATGCCTAATCCGGATTTACAGGGCCTGCTGACGATGCCGGTCGATCCGGCGAAAGGATAACAGACTCGCCTCGTCAGTAAGTCCGCTGCAGCAGCAGCAATTCCTGCCGTTGCCACATCGGCGCCTGCCCGGTGTGCACGGGGACGCGACAGCTAAGGGACCGAATGGATACACGTTTTGCCTTCCCGATCCGGGAGAGTTACCCGGGTCGGCGGTGGCGTGTCCCGGCCGGGCGGCACTGGCCAGGGGGAACGACCCGGCGGATCCGTCCGCGCCCTGGTGCGCGTGGGGGCGGGGAAGCCCGCGGCACCAGCGCGGAGATCCGGTGCGCTCCTGACCTGATCCGGGCCCGAGGGAAGAGGGCGGATGGCTGAGAGTGATCTGGTCGGCGAGCTCGACGCGTTTCTGGCGGCCCACCAGGCCGAACTGGTCGAGTTCCGCAGGGACCTGCACGCCCATCCTGAGGTCGGCTACTCCGAGCACCGCACCACCCGCCGGATCGCGCTCCGGCTCGAGGCGGCCGGGCTGCGGCCCGCCGTCCTGCCCAAGGGCACCGGGCTGATCGTAGACATCGGAGGCAGCCGGGAGGATGGGCCGGCAGTTGCCCTGCGTGCCGACATCGACGCGCTGCCCATCGTTGACGAAAAGAATGTTCCCTACCGGTCATTGAACGCCGGCGTATGTCATGCCTGCGGCCACGACGTGCACACCTCGGTCCTGCTCGGCACCGGGCTGTTCCTGGCCCGCGCCGCTGCCGCCGGGGCGCTGCCCGGCAAGGTCCGGCTGGTCTTCCAGCCGGCCGAAGAGGTTCCCGGCGGCGCGCTCGACGTGCTGGCGGCCGGCGGCATCTCGTCGGTCGAGCGCGTGTTCGCGCTGCACTGCGACCCCAAGCTGGACGCCGGCAAGATCGGGACCAGGGTCGGCCCGATCACGGCGGCCTGCGACAAGGTCAAGGTCCAGCTCAGCGGCCCGGGCGGCCATACCGCACGGCCGCACCTCACGGCCGACCTGGTCTTCGCGCTCGGCAAGATCATCACCGAACTGCCCGCCGCGCTGTCCCGCCGGATCGACCCGAGGTCCGGCCTCAGCCTCGTCTGGGGGCTGGTCAGCGCGGGATCGGCTCCGAACGCGATACCCGACTCTGGCGTGGTGGAGGGCACCGTGCGGTGCCTGGACGACAGCGCCTGGCACGCCGCGCCCGAGATGCTGAAGGACATGGTCGAGTCCGTGGCCAGCGTGTACGGCGTGACCGCTGACCTGACCTACGAGCGGAGCGTACCGCCCGCCGTGAACGAGGCGGTCAGCACGGCGATGATCGTCGCCGCGGCCGACCGGGTGCTCGGCTCGCACGCCATCGCGCAGGCGCCGCAGAGCCTGGGTGGCGAGGACTTCGCCTGGTACCTGGAGTCCGTCCCCGGCAGCCTGTTCCGGCTCGGGACCAGGAGCCCGGGCTCGATCGAGGAGTTCGACATCCACCAGCCCAACTTCGACGTGGACGAGCGCTGCGTCCCCGTCGGCGTGAAGGTGATGGCGGCGACCGCGCTGACGGCGATCGGCGGCCAGCATGGGTCCGCGTCGGTCATCACCGACGTCAGCACCGCCGACCCGGTCGGCGAGGTACGCGCGGTCGGCGCGGCGGCCGACGGGGTGACGCTGGCCGGCCCGTTATTACCCGGGCACGCCTCGGTGGCCAGACCGTAATGCGATCATCGGCCTATGACCGGGGCAGCACGGCGATGCGCGCATATTGTGGGATGACTAGCCGCTGAGTGTCGGGATGGCGGCACCCGGCCCGACGCTCGCCCGCCCGATACCGGAGCACTGTCTGTCGTGACCGCACCCAATGAGCAAGCCAGGGCGGTCGTACCCGCCACCGCTGGCCGCCTGCTGGCCGACGGAAGGCGCGTATACCGCCTGGTCACGTCGCTGGCCATGTGGTGGACGTGGGTCGGGCTCGCCACGCTGGGCCTGGGCGACCTGCTCATCCAGGGCCACGACTACGTCTCGCTGAAGTTCGCGCTCGGCCTGCTGACGGTCACGGGCTTGGTCTTCGCCTGCACGTTCTGGCCCAAGGTGATCGCCGACGACAGCGGCCTGGTCGTGCGGAACCCGTTGCGCAGCTTCGCGATCCCGTGGGGCGCCGTCAAGGGCATCTTCCTGGCCGACTCCGTCGAGATCCAGTGCGCGCGCGGCCCGGGCAAGAAGGACAAAACCGTCTATAGCTGGGCGTTGTCCTCGGCCCGGCGCGGCCGGGCCAGGTCGCGCCTGCACGGGTGGCAGTGGGAGCAGGGCAAGCGGCACCGGCCGTCGAGCTATGGCCAGTTGCCCAGTCAGGCCAAGGAACT
>DASPZH010000330.1:0-6768 GCA_035636335.1 Streptosporangiaceae bacterium | reverse complement strand
GCCTCGATCTCGTCGAGGCTCTCCGCCAGCACGATCGTCCCGCCGTGCACCTGCGGGTCGAAGCTGGGATGGCTGGAGAAGACCGGCAGCCGGCCGAGCGCCAGGTTGATCTTGACGGTGCCGCTCCGGCTCTGCCAGCCGCGGATGTCGGCGACGAACTCCGGCGGCAGCACGTCGGGATCGATGAGTTTGAGGAACGACAGCTTCGGGTGCGCCGTCGTGATCACGATGCCCGCGCGCACGTGCTCGCCGGTCGCCAGGTCCAGGCCGGTCACCCGGCCGTCCTCGGTCGTGATCGCGGCGACCGGCGTCCCGGTCCTGATCTCGGCCCCGAAGGCCCGCGCCGCGTCGGCGAGCGCCGCGCTCACCGCGCCCATGCCGCCGCGCGGGAAGCCCCAGGCTCCGGCCTGGCCGCCGCTCTCGCCGATGTGGTGATGCAAGGTGACGTACCCGGTGCCGGCCGACCGGGGTCCCGCCCACATGCCGATGACGCCGGACACCGAGAGCAGCCCGCGCAGCGCGTCGCTGGTGAAGTACTGGTCGAGCAGGTCGGCAATGCTGCCGGTGAGCAGCCTGGTGATGTCGACCGCCAGCCGGGCATCGACCTTGCGCAGGTGCCGCAGCAGCAGGGCCTGGCCGACCAGGTCACGCGGGCGGCGCGACCCCAGCTTCGGCGGGATCTCGGTGAGCAGCGGCCCGAGGATCGCGCCGACCCCGGCCAGCCTGGCCTCGTAGCCCCCGTAGGCGTCGGCGTCGCGCTTGGAGAACTTGGCGATCTCCGCGTGCCGCTCCGCCGGGTCGGCAGGCAGCCGCAGGTAGCGGCCGTCGGCCCGCGGGGAGAAGTAGGGCCCCTGCGGGTACACGTGGTAACCGTGCCGGTCAAGCCGCAGGTCGCGGATGAGGTCGGGCGGGAGCAGCGAGACGACGTAGGACAGCGAGGTGACCGTGTACCCGGGCCCGAACGGGTGCTCGCTGACGGCCGCGCCGCCGGCGATCTCCCGCCGCTCGCAGACCAGCGTGCGCAGCCCGCTGCGCGCGAGGTAGGCGGCGGCGACCAGGCCGTTGTGGCCACCGCCGACGATCGCCACGTCAAACTCGGCCGTCATCAGCCATGCGCTCCATCCGGAAGCGGAAAAAAGCAAGCATATGACCTGAGCGCGTCTTCCTCGATCATGGGCGGCCGCTCGTCGCGGCACCGGTCCTGTGCCCGCGGGCAGCGGCTGGCGAAGATGCAGCTTTCGTGCGCGGCCGCCCCCGCCTGGCCGGCGCCGCCCGGCTCGGCCGCATAGCCGGCGGCCTCGTCCTGGCTCGCCGGCGGCACGGCACCCGCGTCGCCGCCCGCTCCCGCCGTTTCGAGCGGGCCCGCTCCGCGCGACGCCAGCCGCCGGCCGCGCGGATGATCGGCGGGCACGGCGTCGTGCAGCGCCCTGGTGTAGGGATGCCTGGGCGAGCGGCGGATCAGTTCGGCCGGGCCGGTCTCGACCACCCGGCCGCCGTACATGACGGCCACGGTGTCCACCACCCTGCCGATCAGGTCGAGGTCGTGGGTGACGAACAGCATCGACAGGTGGCGCTCGCGCCGGGCGTCGAGCAGCAGGTTGACGATCTGCGACTGGACCGAGACGTCGAGGCTGGACGTCGGCTCGTCGCAGATCAGCACCGAGGGGGAGCCGATGAGCGCCCGGGCGATCGCGATCCGCTGTCGTCCGCCGCCGGAGTAGCGCGACGGGTAGCTGCGCAGGTCGGCGCCCGGCAGCCCGACCGCCGCGAGTTGCCCGGCGACCACGCGGTCAGCCGCGCGGCCGCGCCCGCCCGGCAGCCGGTGGATCCGCAGCGGCTCGGCGACGACGTCGCGGATCGTCATCCGCGGGTCGAGCGAGTCGTAAGGGTCCTGGAGCACGAACCCGATCTGGCGGCGCAGCGGGCGCAGTCCGCCGCGGCCGGCCGGGTAGGCGGCGCCGTTGAAGGTCAGCCGCCCCGAGGTCGGCCGGTCCAGGCCGAGAGCGAGCCGGACGCAGGTGGTCTTGCCCGACCCCGACTCGCCGACCAGGCCCAGGCTGCCGCCGTCCGGCAGGCCGAGCGTGACGTCGTCGAGCGCCAGCCGGCCGCCGCGGTACCGCTTGCTCACCCGGTCGAAGGCGATCACCGCGGGCGGTGGGGACCCGGCCCGCTCGGGTCCCGCCGCCGGCGCGCCGGCCTGCGAGGGAAGGTGGGCGGTCATGGCGCCGCCGCCGGCGCGTCGGCGGGCCCGGCTGGCGCTGCGGCCGGGTGATGGCAGGCGGCCCGATGCTCGCCGCTGGCCAAGCCGCCGTCCGCGCCGACCGGCTCGAGCCCGGGATCGACCTCGGCGCAGACCTCAGTGGCCCGCGGGCACCGCGGCCGGAACGGGCAGCCCCCCGGATCCTCCCCGGGCCCCGGCGGCGACCCGGGTATCTGGAACAGCGGTGCGCCGACCGGCCCGGACCGCAGGTCGCGCCTGGTCTGGAGCAGTCCCAGGGTGTACGGGTGGGCCGGGGCGTCGAAGACCCGCTCGACCGGGCCGACCTCGACGATCCGCCCGGCGTACATGACGGCCGCCCAGTCGGCCAGTTCCGCGACCACGCCCATGTCGTGGGTGATCCACAGGAGTCCGCAACGCACCCGTGCCCGCAGCTCCCCGATCAGCCGCAGGATCTCGGCCTGCGTCGACACGTCGAGCGCCGTCGTGGGCTCGTCGGCCACGATCAGCGGCGGAGACAGCGCCATCGCCATCGCGATCATGACCCGCTGGCGCATGCCGCCGGAGAGCTGATGCGCGTACAGCCTGGCGACCGCGGCCGGGTTGTGGATCTCGACCTGCGCCAGGGCGGCCACCGCCGCCTCCGCCGCCTGGCGCCTGCCCATCCCGGCGTGCACGGCGAAGACCTCGCCCACCTGCCTGCCGACCGGAACGACCGGGTTGAGCGAAGCCATGGCGTCCTGTGCGATGCAGCCGAGCAGCCCGGCCCGGATCCGGCGGAACTCGCCGGCGTCGAGCCCGGACACCTCCCGGCCGGCGATGCTGACCTGGCCGGTCACGGCCGCCGAGTTCGGCAGCAGCTTCGCGGCGGCCAGGGCGAGCGAGCTCTTGCCGCTGCCGGTCTCGCCGATCAGCGCCACGACCTGACCCGCGCCGACGGTCAGGCAGGCGTCGAAGACCGCGTGCACCGGGCCGTACCGCACGTTCAGCCCGGAGATCTCCAGCGCCGGCGCGTTCCCGGCCCCGGCGATCCTCACACCCCCTCCCGTGTCCGCGGGTCGACGAACATCCGCAGCACGTCGGCGACCAGGTTGAAGAAGACGACGGCGACGGCCCCGACGATCACCGTGCCGAGCACGATCGGGCGGTCGAGGTCATGCAGCGCGTTGACCGCGAGCAGCCCGATGCCGGGCCAGACGAACACCACCTCCACCGTGACCACGCCGGACAGGTACGCGCCGAGGTCCAGGCCGACCATCGTGATGGCGGGCGACAGCACGTTGCGCAGCACGTGCCTGCGCAGGATGTAGGAGTCGGACAGGCCCTTCGACACCGCGGTCCTGATGTAGGAGGAGGCGAGCGAGTCCTGCATCTGGTCGGCGACGATCTGCGCGTACCATGGCGCGCCGATCAGGCCGAGTGTCAGCGCGGGCAGCACGAGCTGTGCCGGGCCGGCCCCGCCGGTCACCGGCGCGATGCCGAACCGGAACCCGAACACGAGCAGCAGCAGCAGGCCGAGCACGAAGATCGGTATCGCGAGCAGGGTCAGGTTGACCGCGCCGACCAGTGCCCTGGCCCAGCCGAAGAGCGTCGCCAGGATGCCGAGCGCACCGCCGATGATCACCTCGGCGACCACCCCGGCCAGCGCGAGCACGCCCGTGGTCAGCAGCCGCGGCCCGATCAGCGAGGCGACGGACTGCCGCTGCACGTAGGAGGTGCCCAGGTTGCCGTGCAGCAGGCCGCCGAGGTAGTCGGCGAACTGCACGATGACCGGCCGGTTCAGGTGGAGCTGGGCGCGGATGCCGGCGAGCACCGCCGGGCTCTGCGCCCGCGGCGCGATTGCCTTGGCCGGGTCTCCAGGCACCACGAACTCGAGCACGAACGCCAGGGCGACCACGCCCGCGACCGCGATCAGCCCGAAGACCAGCCTGCGGATCACCGCCCGAGCCACGAGAGTCTCCTCAGGTCCGGGTTGAACGCCTTCACGCCCTCGCCGACGAGCAGGAACGCCAGCGTCAGCGCCATGATCGCCAGGCCGGGCGCGATCACGAGCAGCGGCGCGTAGCTGATCGCGAGCTGCCCGTCGGAGATCATGTTGCCGAGCGAGGCGGTCGGCGGGTTGATCCCGGCGGACAGGTAGGACAGCGTCGCCTCGAAGGCGACGGCCGACGCCGCGTTCAGCGGCGAGTACGCGATCATCATCGTGGTAACGTGCGGGGCGAGATGCCGGCGCACGATCGCCAGCCCGCCGGCCCCCATCGCCTCGCCGGCCTCGACGAAGCCCCGCTGGCGCAGCCTGAGCACCTCGCCGTAGACCAGCCGGGCCGGGTAGGACCAGAACAGCACCGTGATGATCACGATGACCCGGGTCATGCCCGCCGCCATCACCGACGCGATGACCAGGCCGGCGAGCGTGTACGGCAGCGCGAGGCCGATGTCAGTGAACCGCATGAGGAACTGCTCGACCGGGCCGCGGAAGTAGCCGGCGAGCAGGCCGACCGCCGCCCCGATCACGATCGACGTCGCGTTCGACACGACCGCGACGATCAGCGACACCCTGATCCCGTAGACCAGCCTGACCAGCTCGCTGCGTCCGAGCAGGTCGGCACCGAGCGGATAGCGGGCGCTCGGCCCGACCGGCAAGCCGGTCGGGCCGAGCGCGTGCAGCAGGTCCTGGTGGCTCGGGCTCCCGAACAGCGGCGCGGCGATCGCCAGCCCGGCGCACCCCGCGAGCACGACCGCGCCGGCGACGAGCTGCCATGGCCAGCGCCGCCTCGCCCGGCCGCCGCGGCCGGCGGCCGCGGCCGGCGCCCCCGGTGCCTCCCGCCCGAGGGCCGGGGCCAGCGACACCCGGCTACACCCACATCCGGTCGTAGTAGCTGTAGGTCTCGGCGCGGTAGTGATAGTTGTTGACCCGCTGCGACACGCCGGCCAGGAAGTCGGTCGCGGCGATGAAGATGAACGGCGCGTCGTCGCCGATGATCTGCTGGATCTGGGCGTACAGCTTGTTGCGCGAGACCGGGTTGAAGTCGGCCGCTGCCTGCTTGGCCAGCCGGTCGACCTCGGGGTTGGAGTAGCCGCAGTAGTTGCTCGAGGCCTTGGTCGTATACAGGGCGTCGACCTCGTCCGCCGCGGTCGGCTGCACCATGTACCACAGGTCGGTGGTCATCTGGAGCTTCGTGCTGCCCTTCTGCTCGGCGTACTCCAGGCTGTACATCGCGTTGGCGCCGATCTGGTTCAGCGTCACGTCTACGCCGACGGCCCCGAGTTGCTGCTGCACGACCTGGGCGATGTCAGGGAACGGCGGGTCGGCCGATACGGTGAGCTCGATCGAGAAGCCCTTCTTGTAGCCGGCCTGCGCCAGAAGCTGCTTGGCCCGGTGCGGGTCGTAGCCGTAGGGCTGGAACGTCCTGGTGAAGTCGGACAGGTGGTTGGGGAACGGCGCGCCCCACGGCGTGCTGGTGCCGTAGGTGATCTTGCCGAGCGTCTCCTTGTTGATCGCCCAGTTCATCGCCTGCCTGACCGTGCGGTTGCCGAACGCGGGCACCCCGGTGGGGTACATCGTGAGGTACAGGTTCCCCGGCGACGACGTGGGCTGGGCGAGCGGCCTGAGCGTCGGGCTGGCCAGCACCTGGCTGGCACCGGATGGCGGTATGCCGTCGCCGATGATGTCGATGTCGCCGTGCTCGAGCTGGAGGAGCTCGATCTGCGCGTCCACGCCCCAGTGGTACTCGACGGCGTCCAGGTACGGCAGCCCGGCGTAGAAGTAGTGCGGATTGCGCTCGAACCTGGCCGTCTGCGCCGCCGCGTCGTACGAGGTGATCTTGAACGGGCCGTAGCCGACCGGCGTCTTGGCCCACGCCTTGCCGAGCCTGGCGACCTCCTCGCTCGGCACCGGGGCGGCGATGGGCAGCGTGAGCGCGTTGAGCACGGTGAAGTCCGGCGCGGTCAGGTGCACGACCAGGGTGGTGTCGCCGTTCACCTCGACGCCCTGGAGCTGGCTGGTCTTGCCCGACATGACGTCGGCCGCGCCGACGACCGAGGCGAAGTAGCTCGAGCCCCACGACTGCGTCTTGGGGGCCAGCATGCGTTCCCAGGCGTACTTGAAGTCTCCTGCGACGATCTTGCTCCCGTCGTGGTACTTGACGTCGGGCCGGACCCGGAACGTCAGCGTGGTGCCGTCTTGGCTGATGACCGGGTGGCCGGCGGCCAGGTTCGGCACCGGGCCGCCGAACTGCTCGTCGTAGGCCATCAGCGAGCCGAAGAACACCAGCTCGGTCACGCAGTCCCAGGAGGTGAGGTTCTCGCCGATGGCCGGGTCGAACGAGTCGGGCGGGTCGACCCAGGCGACCTTGACCGTGCCGCCGCGGCGGCCGCCGGAGACCGGCTGCGGCCCGGGCACGTGCTCGTTGACCTGGATGCCGGTCTTGTGGTTCAGGCCGCTGGCCCCGGTCGACGAGCACGCCGCCAGCAGCGGGCCCGCCGCGCCGACCGCGCCGACGGCGCCCGCCGCTCCGGTCAGGCGCAGGAATCCGCGCCGGTCAAGCCCG
>DASPZH010000329.1:0-9408 GCA_035636335.1 Streptosporangiaceae bacterium | reverse complement strand
CAACCTCACCGCGCCGTTCCTGCTCGGCCAGGAGTTCGGCCCGGCCATGGCGGCAAGGGGCTGGGGGCGCATCATCAACGTGGCATCACAGCAGGCCATGAGGGCGTTCGGCAACAGCGGCGGGTACGGCGCCGCCAAGGGCGGCCTGGTGTCGCTCACCCGGTCGCAGGCGGAAGCCTGGGCGACATCCGGCGTGCAGTGCAACGCCATCGCCCCTGGCTTCGTCCCGACCGCCATGACCATGGCGGTGGCGTCTGACCCGGAGCGCTCGGCCGCACTCGCGGCACGAACCATGGTCGGGCGCAACGGCCGGCCCGCCGACTTCGCGGGCATCGCCGTATTCCTGGCCAGCAGCGCGAGCGACTACGTGACCGGCCAGCTTATCTGCGTCGACGGCGGCTTCTCCGCGGCCTGACGGCTGACCCGCCCGGGCGCGACGGCGCCGCCGACTAGTAGTTGGACGACGGCGCTGAGTTGATCGCTACGATGATGATGATCACGACGACTACGGTCAGCGCGAGACCCACATAGCCGAGGATGAGGCCGGCCAGGGCTATGCCGGCGCCCTGATCACTCCGCTGCCGGATCTGCTTGCGTGCCATGTGGCCAAGCACGATCGCCGGGATCGTGCCGAGCAGCCAGAGGCCGAAGAACTGGACGATCCCGCAGATCAGCGCGGCAATCGCGAGGCCGTTTGTCTTCGGGCCGCTGTACCCGGCGCCGCCCTGCCAGGCGGGCACGCCCGGCTGGTAGCCGGGCTGCAGGCCGGGCTGCGGATAGCCGGGCTGCGGGTAGCCGGGCTGGGGATAGCCGGGCTGCGGGTAGACGGGCGGCTGCTGAAAACCCGCCACCGGGCCCTGCGGGCTGCTCTGCACCTGCGCCTGGGCGTAGCCCGGATCTGATCCTTGCCCGAAGCCCTGACCACCCGCCGGCGGGGAACTCTGCGACGGCGCCTGCGGAGTACTCTGCCCCGGCGCCTGCCGAGAGCTCTGACCCGGAGCCAGGCCGAAGCTTCCGGCCGCCGCCTGGCCGGAGCCCCGCGCGGCCGCCGAATCGAGCGCGCCGATCTCGGTTGGGCTACTGATGCCGAGCGCCACAGCGATCTCGCCCGCCACCCAGCTGCAGGCGTCGGGGGTCAGCGGGGTGCTAGCCGAGAACGACGACGCCGTGAGCCTGATTGCCGTGCCCGAGTCCATGCCCTGGGCGACGTGCCCACGCAGCGTGTCAGCCACGCCCGCTTCCGCGGCCGCCACCAGCAGGTTCTTCTCCCTAGGCGCATCCGGGAGCAGGTCCTTGAGCAGATTCGACATCGTCCTGGGGCTGGATAGCACGTCCACACCGTGCTCAGGGTCGGTAACGATCGCGTTCAGGGCCGCCCGTGCCTCGGCAGCATGCTCCCATGGCAGATCAGCCATCCGGCTCCCTCCGCGCAGCCAGCCGCCGCTCGCGCATCCAAGCGTCACGAGCCCACGCGATGGCCAATAGTCTTATTACCGCCGTATTTGCGCTGCGCGCATGCGATATGGACATGCTATCGGTGCCGGGCACATGACAAGGCCGACGGGCGGCGCATAATGGCGACCTTGGGCAGTCCGCGAGCCGGCCGGCCGGGTGACGTCAGGTGCTGGTGTTGGCCGCGCCGACCGCCACCACGATAAGGATCAGGGCAATGACGGCCAGCGCCACGCCGATGTAGCCGAGCACCAGCCCGGCCATTGCCATTCCGGCGCCCTGCTCACCGGTCTGCCTGATCTGCCTGCGCGCCATGTGCCCGAGTATGATCGCCGGGATCCCGGTGAAGATCCCGAGCACGATCTGGGCAATACCGCAGACCAGGGCCGCGATCGCGAGGCCGTTGGTCTTGGTGGCCGGGTAGCCGGAACCGCCCGCCCAGCCGGGCTGGTATCCGGACTGCTGGTAGCCGGCCGGCTGGCCATATCCGCCGGGTTGCTGGTAACCCCCCGGCTGCGGGTAGCCGCCCGGCTGCTGATAACCGCCCTGCTGGCCGTGACCGCTGGGATCGGACGAGCCGCCCTGCTGGCCGTAGCCGCCCTGCTGGCCGTATCCGCCCTGCTGGCCGTAGCCGCCCTGCTGGCCGTAGCCGGGCTGCTGACCGCCGATCGTCGGCTGGTCGAAGAAACCCGGCTGCTGGTCCGAAGGCTGATTAGGAGAACCCATCGCATGCCCCTCACCGGCCTAGCCCGGGATACGGCGCCCGGCTGAACTAATGCCGACAGATGGCGAACCTATCAGCCCCGGCGCGCTTGTCCTAGCTCGGCGGGCCCGGCCGGACATGCTGGCCCGCCCGGGCCCGCGGCCGCGGCGCGCCGGGGCCGCCATCGTCGCAGGCGGAGGCGTAAACGCGGCACAATGGCGGCATGGCACGAAGGACCACGACAACCCCGCCGCCCGAGGACTTCGAAGAGAACATCGTCGACATCGATGTCACCGACGAGATGCGCGGCAGCTTCCTCGAGTACGCGTACTCGGTGATCTACCAGCGGGCACTACCCGACGCCCGGGACGGCCTGAAGCCCGTGCAGCGCCGCATCTTGTACCAGATGTCCGAGATGGGCCTGCGCCCCGACCGCGCGCACGTCAAGTGCGCCCGGGTGGTCGGCGAGGTGATGGGCCGTCTGCACCCGCACGGCGACACCGCCATCTACGACGCTCTGGTCCGGCTGGCCCAGCCGTTCGCGATGCGGCTGCCGCTGGTCGACGGGCACGGCAACTTCGGCTCGCTCGGCGGGGATGACGCGCCGGCCGCGATGCGCTACACCGAGGCGCGGCTGGCGGCGCCGGCGATGGAGATGACCGCGTCGCTGGACGAGGACACGGTCGACTTCATCCCGAACTACGACGGCACGGAGAACCAGCCCGAGGTGCTCCCCGCCGGGCTGCCCAACCTGCTCGTCAACGGCGCTGCCGGGATCGCGGTCGGGATGGCGACCAACATGGCGCCGCACAACCTCGGCGAGGTCATCGCGGCGGCGCGCCATCTCATCGCCAGCCCGGACGCCACCCTCGACGAACTGATGCGATTCGTGCCCGGACCCGACCTGCCGACCGGAGGCAAGATCGTCGGGCTGGACGGGATCAGGGAGGCCTACGAGACCGGTCGCGGCATCTTCCGCACCCGCGCCGCCGCCAGGATCGAGCAGATCACGCCGCGGCGGGCCGGCATCGTGGTCACCGAGCTGCCCTACGGCGTCGGCCCGGAGAAGGTCGCGGCCAGGATCAAGGACCTGGTCCAGGCCAAGAAGCTGAACGGCATCTCGGACCTGAAGGACCTCACCGACCGGCACCGCGGGCTGCACCTGGTGATCGAGATCCGCAACGGGTTCCATCCCGAGGCGGTGCTCGATGAGCTGTACCGGCTGACCCCGATGCAGGACACGTTCGGCATCAACAACGTGGCGCTGGTCGACGGTCAGCCGCGCGTGCTCGGCCTGCGCGAGCTGCTGCAGATCTACGTCGACCACCGGCTGGAGGTGGTCAGGCGGCGTACCGAGTTCCGGCGCGGCAAGCGCGCCGACCGGCTGCACCTGGTCGACGGCCTGGTCATCGCGCTGCTCAACATCGACGAAGTAATCCAGGTGATCAGGACCAGCGACGACGCCGCGGCCGCGAAGGAGCGGCTGATGGCCATCTTCGAGCTGTCCGCGGTCCAGGCGCAGTACATACTCGACACCCCGCTGCGCCGACTGACCAGGTATGACCGGCTCGAGCTCGAGCGCGAACGCGAGACGCTCCAGTCCGAGATCGCCGAGCTGACCGCGATACTCGACTCCGACCAGCGGCTGCGCGAGCTGGTCTCGGCCGAGCTCGCTGCCGTCGCCGAGAAGTACGGCACGCCGAGGCGGACCGTGCTGCTCGAGGGCAGCGGAGCCCAGCGGACCGCCGCGGTCCCGCTCGAGGTGGCCGACGACCCGTGCACGGTACTGCTCTCGTCGGCCGGGCTGCTCGCGCGGACCGCCGCGCGCAGGCCAGGGCAGCAGGAGCTGACCGAGGAAAGTCCCGATGCTCAACGAAACCGGCGCGGAACCGCCGGCCCGCGGCCGGGACGGACTCGCGGCCGGGACGCCGAGCCGCGGTCGGCGCACGACGTGATCGTCTCGGCCGTGCCGTCCACGGCCAGAGGCACCATCGGCGTGCTGACCTCGATGGGCAGGCTGATCAGGCTCGGCGTGCTCGAGCTGCCCGCGCTGCCGCCGACCGCGCACGCGCCGGGCCTGTCCGGCGGCGCGCCGGTCAGCGAGTTCGTGTCCACCGAGCGGGGCGAGACCGTGGTGGCGATCGTCGCCGCCGAGGCGGCGGGCGCCGGGCTGGCGCTCGGCACGGCCAACGGCGTGGTCAAGCGGGTCACTGCCGACTACCCGCAGAACGCCCCCGACTTCGAGGTGATCGCGCTGAAGGACGGCGATCGGGTGGTCGGCGCCGTCCAGCTCGACAGCGAGGACCAGGACCTGGTCTTCATCACCAGCGACGCCCAGCTTCTGCGGTTCGGCGCGGCGGCGGTCAGGCCGCAGGGCAGGGCCGCGGCCGGGATGGCCGGCATCAGGCTGTCCCCGCGCGCGTCCGTGCAGTGGTTCGGCACGGTCTGGCCGGGCTCCGCGCCCGGCGCAGTGCAGGCGGCGGCCGAACCGGTCGTGGTCACCGTGGCCGGCAGCGCGGGCGCCCTGCCAGGCACGTCGCCGGCGAGCGTCAAGGTGTCACCGTACGCGGACTTCCCGCCCAAGGGCCGCGCCACCGGCGGCGTCCGCTGTCATCGGTTCCTCAGGGGCGAAGACGTGCTCGTGCTGGCCTGGGCCGGGCCGGGGCCCGCCAGGGGCGCCACGGCCGCCGGGACGCCGGTTGCGCTGCCGCCGCCCGAAGGACGCAGGGACGGCTCCGGCGAACGCGTCCGCGACCCGCTCGCGGCCGTCGGCGGTACCACGCCACCCTCCTGAGGGACCGCCTTCAGCAGGTCGCCAGGCCAGCTTCGGCGGGCTCTCAGCAAAGCGGTCCATTCTCAGTGGCGGCGGGCCCACTTGCGGGCCCGCCGCCATCCGCTTCCAGGCGCGGTTCTCAAACGACGCGCCAGACGCGCCACAGCGCGGCCGGGTCGGCCAGCGGGTCGCCGTGCACCAATGTGAAGTGCGCCGCGCCGCCAACCCTGATCCGGCCCGCGTCGGGATCGCCGAACACCGTCCCGCCGCGCCAGGTCGCGGCGCCCAGGGCCTGCCACGGCTCGAGCCCGGCCTTGACCAGTGCGTGCACCTCCCAGGCGAGGTGGCCGGCCCGCACCGAGCCGCCGCCGAAGTCGCTGCCCGCCGCGATCGCGACCCCGGCCCGGTGCGCGATCCTGACGCTCTCCTCCGCCGCCTCCAGCCGTTCCGCGATCTCGGACCGGCCCTGCTGCCCCGCGAAGCGCTCCATCGTGGTGGTGCTGGCGAAGGTCAGCCACGAGTGCATCACGGACAGCGTGGAGACCAGCGTGACGCCGCTCGCGGCGAGCGTGCGCGCGATGTCCTCGTCGATCGCGAACCCGTGCTCCAGCGTGTCGACGGCGGCGTCGGCGGCGAGCTTGCAGTTGGCCAGCCCGGAGCCGTGCGCCGCCACCGTGGCACCGCGGCCGTGCACCGCCGCGACGACGGCGCTTACCTCGTCGGCCGACCACGGGGCGACCCCAGCGTCCGGGCCGTCCAGGTAGAGCTTGACCAGGTCGGCACCGTCGTCTAGCTGGGCGAGGGCAGCGGCGAGCAGCCCGTCGGCGTCGGTGACCTCGAGCGTGAGGTCACCAGGAAGCGTGCCGGCCTTCGTGAGCCAGGTGCCGGCGGCCCTGATATACGGGTAGCCAGGCCGGCCGCGCCAGCGGTCCCTGAGCCCGAGCGCGAGCGCCCGCTCCCGGCCGTCGCCGCCATCGGCCCGGCGCGGCGAGCCGACGTCCCTGACCCACCGCACGCCGGCCTGGACCAGCGCGGCGGCGTTCCGCTCAGCCGCGTCGACCAGGTCGGGCGTCGGGTCCGAGCCGCGGACGATCCACTGCGCGCCGCCCTGGAGCGTCAGGTGGCTGTGGCAGTCGACCAGCCCGGGGACGATCGTCGCGCCGCTCGCGTCGATGACCCTCGTTCCCGGGCTGGCCGCCTCCGCGCCGTCACCGTCAATGATCCCGGTGACGATGCCGTCGTCGACCCTGACGCTGACCGGCGTCCTCAGCGCGGGCCCTAGCCCGTCGGCGAGGGCAGCTCCGGCATAAAGGACGGCCCCCTGATGGGCTTGCTCGCTGGTCATGGCTCCCTCAGGTGTCGATCCTGGCCGGGTCGAGCTCGGCCGCGCCACCGACGATGAAGTCCCGGCGCGGGCCGACCTCGCTGCCCATCAGCAGGTCGAATATGTGCGCTGCGGCCGCGGCGTCGTCGATCCTGATCCGGCGCAGCGTGCGGTGCCGCGGATCCATGGTGGTCTCCGCAAGCTGCGCGGCGTCCATCTCGCCCAGACCCTTGTAGCGCTGCGGCGGGTCCTCGTACTTCTGGCCCCGGCGGTCGAGCTCGAGCGTCCTGCGGTGCAGCTCCGCGTCGGTGTAGGTGTAGATGTACCGGTCCTGCCCCTTGCGGGGGCTGGTGAGCTTGATCCGGTGCAGCGGCGGGACGGCGGCGAAGACCCGGCCGGCGTCGACCATCGGCCGCATGTACCGGTGGAACAGCGTCAGCAGCAGGGTTCTGATGTGCGCGCCGTCCACGTCGGCGTCACTCATCAGGATCACCCGCTGGTACCGCGCCGCGTCCAGGTCGAAGTTGTTACCCGAACCGGCGCCGAGTACCTGGATGATCGCCGCGCACTCGGCGTTCTTGAGCATGTCCGACAGGGACGCCTTCTGCACGTTGAGTATTTTGCCCCTGATCGGCAGCAGCGCCTGGAACTCCGAGTCACGGGCCAGCTTGGCCGTGCCGAGCGCCGAGTCGCCCTCGACGATGAACAGCTCGCTGCGGTCGTCGGCCGAGCGGCAGTCCACGAGCTTGGCCGGCAGCGCCGAGCTGGCCAGGGCCGACTTGCGGCGCTGGTTCTCCCTGTGCTCCCTGGCCGCGATCCTGGTCTTCGCCGCGCTCGCGATCTTCTCAAGCAGCGCCTTGGCCTGCGGCTTGGTCCCCCGTACCCGGCCCTCGAGGAACGCACGCAGCTCGGCGGCGACCACGTCGGCGACGATACGCGACGCCGCGGGGGTGCCGAGCACCTCCTTGGTCTGGCCTTCAAACTGGGGCTCGGGCAACCGGACCGAGATCACCGCGGTCAGCCCTTCGAGCACGTCTTCCTTGAGCACTGACTCGTCGCCCGCGCGCAGCATCCGGGCCGTCCTGAGCTGGTCGTTCAGGGTCCTGACCAGCGCGCGCTCGAAGCCGGTCACGTGCGTGCCGCCCTTGGGCGTGGCGATCACGTTCACGAACGACCGGGTGACGGTGTCGTACCCGGCGTCCCAGCGCAGCGCGATGTCGACCGCGAGGTCCCGTTCGACGTCGGTCGGGGTCATGTGGCCGAGGTCGTCGAGTACCGGGATGGTCTCGGTGAACTGCCCGGAGCCGGTCAGCCTCAGCACATCGGTCACCGGCTGGCCGGTGCTCAGGTGAGCGCAGAACTCGCTGATCCCGCCGTCGAACCTGAACTCCGCGGTCTTCGGCCCGCCGCCGTCCTCTCCGCCGTCGGCACCGGGCCGCTCGTCGGTGACCGAGATCGACAGGCCGGGCACGAGATACGCGGTTTGCCGCGCGCGCTGGATCAGCGAGTCGGCGTCCATGTCCGCGCCCGGCACGAAGATCTGCCGGTCGGGCCAGAACCTGGTCCGCGTCCCGGTCCGCGCCTTGGGGACCCGGCCGAGCTTGCGCAGCCCCGATCCCGCCCGGAAGCCGGCGTCCAGGCCGTCGCCGCTGTACACGCCGGGAACGCCGCGGCGGAAGCTGACCGCCCACTCGGAGCCCTCCCGGTCGACGTGCACGTCGAGCCGGCCGGACAGCGCGTTGACCACAGAGGCCCCGACACCGTGCAGGCCGCCGGAGGCGGTGTAGGAGCCGCCGCCGAACTTGCCGCCCGCGTGCAGCCTGGTCATCACGAGCTCGACACCGTTCAGACCGGTCTTGGGCTCGATGTCGACCGGGATGCCCCGACCGTTGTCCCGCACCTGCGCCGAGTGGTCGGCGTGCAGGATGACATCGATCTTGGTGCACGTCCCGTGCAGCGCCTCGTCGACCGAGTTGTCGATGATTTCCCACAGGCAGTGCAGCATGCCCCGGCCGTCGGTGGAGCCGATGTACATGCCTGGCCGCTTGCGCACCGCATCGAGGCCCTCGAGAACGGTCAGGTGCCGGGCCGAGTAGCTGTCGCCGGCGGCCGCGGCGGGCGGCGGTGCCTCCCGCAGGGTGGCGGTCATGGCTCTCGTCTCGAAGTCACGGTGCCTCTCACGCTTGTCCAGAAGTCACGGCCGGCACCCGGAGCCGGCCGGCGGACCGCGCTGTTGCGACAGCCCGCTACCCCGCGCCGAGCAAATTATCTGCTTCGAAGGGTAGCGGCCCGCGCTGCCTGACCTGACGAGCCACGCCGTACCCCATATCCCGACGTAGCCGGCGACCTGGGACAACTTGCTCTGCGCCGCCTCATGTACAAAGATCGGGCCAGTGATCCGTAATGTGTTCGCCCACGGCGTACGCCACGGCCGCATGGGATGACACCAGACGGGCTAGGTGTTGTGATGCGGTAGAGAACGCAGGTTGTAGAAACCGTCGGCAAACCCGTCGGCGGGAATAGGGCAAGGGAGGCGGACATGTCCGGAGCGATGGCCCCAACCAAGCCGCTGAAAGCCAACGACCTGTGTGACCGGTGCGGTGCCCCTGCCTACGTGCGGGTCATCTTGCCCGGGTCGGCGGAACTGCTGTTCTGCGCGCACCACAACCGCCAGCACGCGCCCGCGCTCGCCAAGGTGGCCGTGGAGATCCACGACGAGACCGCGAGGCTGACCGACAAGCCGGGCGAGGGAGCCGCGGCCACTCGCTGACCTCCTCATCGACGAGGCGAACGGCCCGTCACCCGCTACCGGGTGACGGGCCGTTCGCATGCCCGCCGTGCGGGCCCTGGCCGCGCGGGCCGGGCCGTCAGTCGAGGTAGTCGCGCAGCACCTGCGAGCGGGACGGGTGCCGCAGCTTGGACATCGTCTTCGACTCGATCTGCCTGATCCGCTCCCTGGTGACGCCGTAGACCTTGCCGATCTCGTCGAGCGTCTTCGGCTGGCCGTCGGTCAGTCCGAACCGCATCGACACCACGCCCGCCTCGCGCTCGGACAGCGTGTCCAGCACCGAGTGAAGCTGCTCCTGCAGCAGCGTGAAGCTGACCGCCTCGCCCGGCTGGATGGCCTCGGAGTCCTCGATCAGGTCACCGAACTCG
>DASPZH010000328.1:0-3172 GCA_035636335.1 Streptosporangiaceae bacterium | reverse complement strand
CGCTACACCTCGAACGACGAGGCCAACCTCGACTTCGTCGAGAGCGCGGCAGCCGCCGAGTTCGGCATCACGCCCCGGCGAGTGGCGCAGAAGGCATGGTGGCATAGCTATCTGCCTGCGCCATACCGTTGCATGCACGGGCGCCACAACCCGCTGCACGTCTGGTTCCGTGAACTGGGCATCGAGAACCTCCGGTCATACGAGAAGCGCATTCCCGATGCCTTGTACGCCGGCAGTGACGACGAGATAGCGGTGTTCCTGCGTCACCTCTGGGCTACCGACGGGCGCATCTGGAACCCTGCGGGCCAGTCAACCCCGAAGGCCTGCTACTCCTCGTCGAGCCATGAGCTGGCTGACGGCGTTGCGCGCCTGCTGACCAGGCTGGGAGTCGTCGCGCGAATCCAGCCGGTCAGCACGGCCGGGTCCAGCCCCTCCTACCATGTGACCATCGCCGACGGGCCCAGCCTGCGCGCGTTCTGCCGCAACGTGGGCGTGCATGGCCGCCGGGGCGAGACCGCCCGCCAGTTGCTCGCCGCGATCGAGGACAGGGCCGCGAACACCAATGCCGACACCCTGCCCATCGAGGCGTGGGACCTGGTCAAGGCGGAGCGGTTGCGTGCCGGGCTGGCCGAGCGCCAGTTCCAGGCCGCGATCGGCACCCATTACTGCGGCTCGACGCTGTACCAGGCGTGCCCGTCCCGCGAGCGGCTGCTGCGCTGCGCGGCCGCGCTGAACTCACCAGTTCTCGAGGCGGCAGCCACGAGCGACATCTTCTGGGACCGGATAGAGCACATCGAACCTCTCGGACCGCGCCCGGTCTACGACGCTACCGTCAAGGGCACCCATAACTTCATCGCCGATGGCATCTTCGCCCATAACAGCATTGAGCAGGACTCCGACGTCGTGATCTTGCTGCACCGCGAGGACGCCTACGAGCGGGAGTCGCCGCGGGCCGGCGAGGCTGACTTCATCGTGGCCAAGCACAGGAACGGGCCGACGACGACGGTCACGGTCGCGTTCCAGGGTCACTACAGCCGCTTCGTCGACATGGCCCGCATCTAGTGGCCGCGGCCGGCCGCGGGGGTCGTCCGCGGCCGGGCTGGCGGGCCCGGTCAGTGGTGTCCGGCCAGCACGGCGGCGACGAGCTCGCCCCGGCTGCGGACGCCGAACTTGTCGAATGCCGCGGTCAGGTGCTCCTGGACGGTGTTGGCCGAGATGCGCAGTTCCCTGACGATCTGGCGGGTCGAGTGACCCTTGATGACGAGCGCGACGACGCGGCTTTGCGCCCCGGTGAGCCCGTGCGCGCTCAGTAGCAGCGAGGTGACCTGGGACGCGGGAGCCGGCTCGATGACGATGCCGATCTGGGGGGCTGGCGGGCCGCTGAGGCGGGATGCGTGCAGGGACAGCCACCGTCCCGACCGGTCGCGCAGCCGCACCGTCGCGCCCAGCTGCGACGGGTCGGAGCCCTCTTCGAGCCTGGCCAGCCGGGCGGCCGCGGCGTAGACGGCGACGGGCAGCTCGCTCCGGCTCGGCCAGGCGGCTCGGTCGATCTCCGCGAGCCACTGCTCGGCCGCCAGGTTCACCGAGACGACGGCCAGGCTCTCGTCGAGCACGATAATGCCGGGAGCCGCGACAGCGGCCGTCGCCGCCGCGGCCGGCCTGAGCGTGACGGCGCGCCGCAGGCCCTCGGCCACGTGCGGGGAGATGCGCCTGACCAGCTCCACGTCTCGGTCATCGAAGCCGTGCGAGACGTCTTCCCTGTGCAGGCACAGCACGCCCCAGCATCTGTTGTTGCTGATGAGGGCGGCCCGCACCTCGTCGCCGAGGCCGAGCGGGCCCATGATCTCCCGGTAGCGCGCGCTGGCCGGCCGCTCCCCGCGGGTTGCCCGGTCCAGCGAGCCGACTGGGCTGGCGGACTCCGAGAGCGCGGCGAACTTGTTGACGTCGTCGCGGCCGAACTCGTTGTCCAGGAACAGCGCCGTCGCGGCGCCCAGCGGCTCGTCGGCAACGGCCGAGGTGAACAGCATGGTCATGGGGTCCACGGTCGCGAAGAAGGCGGCGTCCACCGAGAGGATCGGGCGCAGCCGGCGCAGTACCTCCACGCGCAGCCCGGAAACGTCCAGGTCGGCATAGCACCGCCCGATGAGCGCCGCGACCTGGCGTTTCATGGCCGCATCTGCCATAGGGCGACCATACCCCGGCACATGGCGCGCGGCCGAGCCCCGCGCGTGCCCGCCGCGCAGCCCGCGCAGGCCGCGCAGACCGCCAAGCGGTGCCGCCCCGGCGCCGCGGCAAAGCGCCCGGGCGATCGCCGACTGTCCATGCGGGTCAGGGCTGCGGGACAAGCCCGAGCTGGCGCATCAGCCCGAGTTCGTCCAGGCGGCCCCAGCGCTCGACGATGCGGCCGTCGCGCAGGCGCCAGATGTTGATCCCCGGAAGGCTGAGCGTGCGGTCCGACGGCGGCACGCCGAACAGCTCACCCTGGTGCGTGCCGCTGGCCGTGAAGTGCTCGACGACCAGATCGCCCTCGCCGACGAGGATGTCCATGTCGCTGTGCCAGTCGGGGCACGCGGCGCGGAACAGCGTCCCGGCCGCCCGCATGCCCTCCCGGTCGGCCGTGACGCCGACCGGCGGGTCATGGTTGACGAAGTCCTCGGCGAGATACGTGTCGACCGCGGTGAGGTCACCCTTGGTGAACAGGGCGTCGATGAAGGAGGTGACGGTGTTCTTGTTCTGGCTGATCGTGTCCATGACCGCAGTCTGCGGCGCTCGGCGGCTGCGGGATACCCCAACTACTTGGGGTTACCCGCCCCCGTGACGAGCCTGCGCCGAGCACCGCCCGCGGCCGCCCGACGCCGCCGGGTGGCCTGGGTAGCCGGCGGGTGCAGCGCGAGCGGGAGCGACGACGCCGCTCCCGCATTGCCGTACACTATCCAGGGTTCACCTTGCGCTCGTAGCTCAACGGATAGAGCATCTGACTACGGATCAGAAGGTTGGGGGTTCGAGTCCCTCCGAGCGCGCTCCTCTTCCCGCAGGTCAGGGCCTTGCTCTATTCAGTTAGCTGGCCGCTTCACGATCGGCCAAAGGCGCCAATGTCACATTCCTGTCACACGACGTTGCAGATACGGCTCAGCGCGGCCCCGGCGAGCGCCAGGTCCTCGGGTCGGGCGTG
>DASPZH010000327.1:0-9203 GCA_035636335.1 Streptosporangiaceae bacterium | reverse complement strand
CGCACGCCGACGGGCCGGCCATCGGGACGGCAGGCGGTTCGGGTGGAATATGGTTTGCTCGCATAGCGGGCCTTCCTGCGGCGGGTAACCGGACGGGAAGGCCCGTGTCCAGGCAGCGCACGGGCCTGATGAGGAACCCACTAGCGCAGACTCTACAACTGCCTGCTCATGTGCAGTTTCCACCACCTGATCCTGATCCACCGGTGGGGCTGGACCATCGCCCTCAACCCCGACGGCACCACCACCGCCACCAGCCCGCACGGCCGCGTCCTGCACAGCCACAGCCCGCCCGCCGCCGCCTGACCCGGCGGCCCGGCGGCCCGGGCGACTCCGGCGGCCCTCGGTGTCGGCGAATAGAGTCAGAGCTCATGCGGCTCACGGTTCTCGGAAGCTGCGGCGCGTGGCCGGAAGCTGGCCAGGCATGCAGCGGGTATCTCATCGAGCACGACGGTTTCCGCCTCGTTGTCGATCTCGGGTACGCGACGTTGCCGCGGCTGCTTGGGCTGGCCGCGGCAAGCGAGATCGATGCGCTGTTCGTCAGTCACGGGCATCCCGACCACTGCGCAGACCTGAACCCGCTGTTGCGGGCGCGCGTAATGGTAGACCCGCCAGCGGCACCGCTGCCAGCCTTCGCGCTGTCCGGTGCCCTGGACGCAGTTCTCGCGCTCGACCGGCCCGGGATGCTATCGGGCGGGATCGACCTGCGCGAGATCAGGCCGGGACACGACTTCGAGATCGGCCCGTTCCGCGCGACCACGCGGCTGTTGCCGCACTGGCTGCCCGACGCCGGCATCCGAATCGAGGCCGGCGGGGCGGCGCTTACGTACACCGGCGACAGCGGGCCGACGCCAGAGATTGCCGAGCTCGCCCGCGGTGCCGACCTGCTGCTGGCCGAGGCCACCCACCTGGACCAGGTGCCCGAAGACGCGGCCCGCTACCTGTCCAGCGCCGCCACGGCCGGTCAGTCGGCGGCGCGGGCGGGGGTCGGCACGCTGCTGCTGACCCACCTGTGGCCGGGCACCGACCAAGCTGCCTCGCGGGCCGTCGCCCGTGGCCAGTTCGACGGGGATGTCGGCGTTGCCAGAGCGGGGATGGCGATCGAGGTCGGCTAGCGTACGTTGACTGGTATGGAGTTTTGTTTCGCATGTCACGGCCAGTGCCGGAAGCTGAGCTGCGCGAACATCGCGGCGGTGTCGCGATGACGGCCGACCCGTACGCCAGCGGGCTGGTCGAGCGGTCCGCGGCGGTCTATGCGTCCGGAGTGCCCGAGCAGCGCGCCGACGACGGTTTCTTCGGTCCGGCCAGCGTGACCTGGCGGATGAGCGGCGACCTGTCGATGCCCGTGGCCGGCCTGCGCGCGCTGATGATCCAGGCGCTGCATCCGCTCGCGATGGCCGGTGTCGACCAGCACAGCGGCTGGCGTGAGGACCCGGTCGGCAGGCTAGCGGCGACGTCCGGCTACCTGAGCACCGTCAGCTTCGGTGAGAAGGCGGCGGCGGAGCGAGCGGCGGCGCGAGTACGCAAGATCCACGAGTACGTCAAGGGTGTCGACCCGGTCACCGGCCGCCCGTACGCGGCCAGCGATCCCGCGCTGCTGCTCTGGATACACGCGGCCCTGGTCGAGTCCACGATTGTCGCCCGGAACTGGTTCGGCACGCCGCTCGGGCCGGCCGACGCGGACAGTTTCGTCGCCGAGATGGTCGTCGCGGCCGAGCTCGTCGGCGTTCCCCGCGGCATGGTTCCTTCCACCGTGGAACAGCTCGCGCGTTACATCGAGTCGATGCGGCCCGAGCTGGCCTGCACGCCGGCCGCCCGCGAGTCGACCGCCTTCCTGCTGGACCCGCCCGGGCTCGACGGGGACATCGCGGAGATCTGGCAGGACATCAGGGCCGGCGTGATCGCGTCGCTGCCCGCCTGGGCCTGCGAGATGTATGGCTTCCAGCCCGGGCCCCTGACCGACCTGCGCAAGAACGAGATCCGCCAGGCGCTCGGCGTGCTCGACGCGGTGTTCCTCGGCGAGCCCGGCGTCCTCGAGGCGAGGCAGCGGATCGCGGCACGGGTACGCGCCACTCAGCGGACATGAGGCGGCGGAGCGGGCAGTTGCTGATCGGGACCGCCGTGGCCGGTGCGGTCGCGCTCGCGGGCCTCGCCGTCGCGCTGCGCCACAGGTTCGGGCCGGTCCGGCTGCAGCGCGGCGTCGCCGCGCTGCAGCTCGTCGCGCGCGGCGGAGCCCGCTATGCCAGCAACGCCCCCCGGCTGTTCGCCGCCGCAGGCGAGCAGCGGCAGCAGCTACGCCAGGATCTCGCGCTGCAAACCGCGGAGGACGTCGCCCAGACGCTGGGAGCGATGAAGGGCGTCCTGATGAAGATCGGCCAGATGGCCAGCTACGTCGACGAGGGCCTGTCGCCCAGCGTCCGGCGCACGCTCAGCCGGCTGCAGGACAGCGTTCCGCCGATGAGTGCCGATCTGGCGGCCGGAGTGATCGAGGCCGAGCTCGGGATGCCGCCCGAGCGCGCGTTCGCGCAGTGGGATGCCGAGCCGATCGCCGCCGCGTCCATCGGCCAGGTGCACCGCGCGATCACCCGCGACGGCCGGGCCGTCGCGGTCAAGGTCCAGTACCCGGGGATCGCCGAGGCGATCGCCGCCGACCTGGATAACGTCGCGCTGCTGCGCCGGATGCTGCGGATCACCGCGCCGGCCCAGGACGTCGACGCGCTGCTCGCCGAGCTGCGGGAACGCGTGCTCGAGGAACTCGACTACCGGCGCGAGGCGGCCAGCCAGGCGCTGTTCGCTGAGTTCTACGACGGCCATCCCACCATCTGCGTGCCCAAGGTCATCGGCGAGCTGTCGACCAGGCGGGTGGTGACCAGCGAGCTCGCGGTCGGGGCCAGGTTCGCTGACCTCGTCGAGATGTCACAGGGCGAGCGCGACCTGGCCGCCGAGACTATCTACCGGTTCGTGTTCAGGAGCCTGTACGAGCTGCACGCGTTTAACGGTGACCCGCATCCGGGCAACTACCTGTTCCACGGCGACGGGCGGGTCACCTTCCTGGACTTCGGGCTGGTCAAGCACTTCACCCCCGGCGAGCTGCACCCGTTGATGCAGATGGCGCGCAACCTGTGCGTCAGAAACGACCCCGAGGAGTTCCGGCGCAGCATGGAAGTCGCCGGCTTCCTGCGCCCCGGCGCGCCGCTGCGCACCGAGGATGTGGTCGAGCACCTGGCCGTCTTCTACGCCACGATCCGCGAGCCGGGGCCGCTGACCATCCAGCCCGACTATTCCACGGCCGTGGTGCGCAGGTTCTTCGACGTCCGCAGCCCGGTGGCCGAGTACGTGTCGATCCCGCGCTCGTACGTGGTGCTGCAGCGGATCAACCTGGGCCTGTTCGCCGTCCTGGGCGAGTTGTCGGCGACCCGCGACTGGCGGTCCATCGCCGAGGAGATCTGGCCGTTCGTCCAGGGGCCGCCGTCGACGCCGATCGGCGGGGCCGAGGTTGCCTGGCGAGCCCACCGCCGCGTGCCGGTCATGCCCTAGCCAGGCGCGGTGCGGGCAACCTACGCGCCGCCGTCGAATGGTGATCACAAGGGGCGGTGACACCGCTCGGTCCCCGGCTATCGCGCACCTGCCCATTCGGCAGACTGAGGGATAGTTTCGCAACGAGGACAGCGAGGCGGGTCGACCACGCAGCAGGCCGGTCGGACGGGTGGCGAGACCGCCGAGCGCGGTCCTGGTGCATCCCGGCCCGGCGAGGCCTGCGCTTGCTCAGGGCGGGGTCGGCCAGTACGATCCGGCGGGATGCTGCTGTGGATTAACGGCCCTTTCGGAGGCGGCAAAACCGCGACGGCCTATGAGCTGAACCGGCGGCTGCCGGGCAGTGTCGTGTGCGACCCGGAGCATGTCGGCTTCGGCATGCGGCGCATGCTGCCGGCTGCGCTGCGGGGAAACTTCCAGGATCTGCCGGCCTGGAGGCATAGCGTGGTGGAATTGCTCCGCCTGACGCTGGCTGGCTACGACGGCCCGGTCATCGTCCCGATGACGCTGGTTGACTCCGGCTATTTCCGGGAGGTCATCGGCTCCCTGCGGGAGGATGGCTTCGCGGTGCGCCACTTCGCCTTGCTGGCTGAGCCGGCGACCGTGCGGCGGCGGCTGGGCAGGCGCAGTCTGGGAACTGAGGCCAGGCGCGGGAGCTGGGCGGTCGAGCACCTGGGCGAACATCTCCAGCGGCTTGGCGCACCCGAATTCGCTGAGCACATCCACACCGACCGCCTGACCGTGGCCCAGGTAGCTGATGCCGTCGCCGGCTCGGCAGGCCTGGCGGTCAGGCCGTCTGCTGACGGCCCGCTGCGAGCCTGGCTGCGCCGGTATGCGACGACCATCCGTCATATCCGGTTCGACTGATCCCGCCGCTAGGGACCTGGCCGTTCAGGTTCAGCAGCGGCCCGCCGCCCGGGCTGGCCGGCTGTGGCCCGCTGGTGGTTCCGGACGGGGATGCGCGCGGCCGGCGGGGGTCACGTTCGTCCCCTTGGGCAGAATGTGAGGGACGTGCGACAGGAGGCCGGACATGAGTAACCCCCCGGAGACGCTGAGCGCGATCCTGGCGCATCCGGACCCGGCGAGGCCGGCGCTGGTCGTGCCCGAGGACGGCGAGGTCCTGAGCTACGGCCAGCTCGCCGCCCGGGTCGAGCACGTGGCGGGCAGCCTCGCCGCGGCCGGGGTACGCCGCGGTGACCGGGTCGCGTTCACGCTGCCGAACGGGCCGGACGTGGTCCAGATCCTGCTCGCTATCACCGCGCTCGGGGCGGCGGCGGCACCGCTGAACCCCGCTTACACCGAGAGCGAGTACGCGTTCTACCTGACCGACATCGGGCCGAGGTTGCTGCTGATGCCGGATAGCCGTCCGGCGGCGGCGGTCGCCGCGGCCCGGGACCGCTCGGTGACCGTGCTGACCACGCGGGCCGGCGTGGGCGAGCCGCCGGTGTTTTTCGTTGACGATAAAGAGCTTGTGCCCGTGACCGGCTTCGAGCCTGGCCAGTCCGACGACGCGGGAGTCGTGCTGCATACCAGCGGGACGACGTCCCGGCCTAAACAGGTGCCACTGGCCCAGCGCAACCTGATGGCTTCGACCAGGACGGTCGCCGCGCACTACGCGCTCGGGCCGTCCGACGTCTCGTTCTGCGTGATGCCGCTGTTCCACGTGCACGGGCTGGTCGCGTCGACGTTCGCGGCACTGGCCGGCGGCGGGTCGGTGATCGTGCCGCGCCGGTTCACGCCGCGCGGGTTCTGGCCGCAGGCGCGCGCGCACGGCGCCACCTGGCTGTCGGCCGGGCCGACGCTGCACCAGATGATCCTGGACCGAGCCGACGGGGCCGGGCCGCCGGCGACGCTGCGGTTCGCGCGGTCGTGCAGTTCGGCGCTGTCGCCGGCGCTGCTGGAGCGGGCCGAGCGCGGGTACGGGGTGCCGATGCTCGAGGCGTACGGGATGACCGAGGCCAGCCACCAGATGGCGTCCAACCCGCTGCCGCCGGGCGCCAGGATTCCCGGCTCGGTCGGCGTGCCTACCGGCACCGAGATCGGCATCGCCGACCAGGCGGGGCGGCTCCTGGCCGAGGGCAGTCCCGGTGAGGTGGTCATCCGGGGTCCAGGGGTGATGGCGGGATACGCGAACAACCCGGCCGCGACCGCCGAGGCGTTCTACGGCGACTGGTTCCGCACCGGTGACCGCGGCGTGCTCACCGGCGGCTACCTGTACCTGGAGGGCCGCCTGAAGGAGATGATCCTGCGCGGCGGGGAGAACATCTCGCCAGCCGAGGTCGAGCAGGCGCTGCTGTCCCATCCCGCGGTGCGGGACGCGGTCTGCTTCGGCGTGGCCGACGACAAGTACGGCGAACTGGTGTCCGCGGCGGTCACCTTGACCGCGGAGGCGGCGGGCGACGTGCGGCTCAGGGACCTGACCGAGCACTGCGGGGAGCGGCTCGCGGCGTTCAAGGTGCCGGCCGCGATCCATGTTCTGGACGAGATACCGCGCACGGCTACCGGCAAGATCCAGCGCAGGCGGGTCGCCGAGTTCGTCGCGAGCGGGCCGGACGGGCCGGACGGGCCGGGCGGCGACGGGCGGGGGACGTCGTGAAGTTCGCGGTGCTCGGCGCCGGGGCGATCGGTGCGTACGTGGGGGCGGCGCTGGCGCGCGGCGGTGCCGACGTCACGCTGGTCGCGCGCGGCCCGCATCTGGACGCGATGCGGCGCGGCGGCGTCCGGGTGCTGTCACCGCGTGGCGACTTCAGCGCGCATCCGCCGGTGACCGACGAGCTTGCCGCGGTGGCCGGCGCCGACGTCGTGTTCGTCGCGCTCAAGGCGTACAGCCTGCCGGAGGTCGCCCCGCGGCTGGGCGAATCGCTCGCGCCGGGCGCCGCCGCGGTCTGGGCCCAGAACGGCATCCCGTGGTGGTACTTCCAGTCGCTGCCCGAGGCGCCCGGTAACGCCGCGACGACCTCGCTGGAGAGCGTGGATCCGGGTGGGATCATCGCGAAGTCGATCGGTCCCGAGCACAACGTCGGCTGCGTGGCCTACTGCTCGACCGAGATCATCGAGCCCGGCGTGATCAGGCACATCGAAGGCACCAGGTTCACGCTCGGGGAGCCGGACGGCTCGAAGTCGCCGCGGTGCGCGCGGATCTCCGAGGCGTTCGCGGCCGGCGGACTCAAGGCGCCGGTGGAAACCAGGCTGCGGGACCAGATCTGGCTCAAGCTGGTCGGCAACGTGGCGTTCAACCCGACCACCGCGCTGACCAGGGCGAAACTCGGTGAGCTCGGAACCACCACGGAGATGGTCGAGTTGCTCCGCGCCATCTTCGCCGAGTGCGCGGCGGTCGCCGAGCGGCTCGGGATCAGGTTCCCGGTCTCGCTCGACCGGCGGCTCGAGGCGGGCCTGGCCGTCGGCGACCACCGGACGTCGATGCTCCAGGACCTGGAGGCCGGCAAGCGGCTGGAACTCGACTGCATGACCGGCGCGGTCGTCGAGCTGGCTGGCCGGCTGGGCGTGCCCGTTCCGCACGTGCAGACCGTGCACGCGTGCGCGACGCTGCTCGACCGGCTGCGGCAGGGCGACCGGCTCGGGCCAGGTGACCGGCTCGGGCCGCGGTAGCGTGAACCCGCGTCAGATGTCGCGGCGGGCCAGCACGAGCGATGCGGCCGCCAGGATGGCGGTCGGCCAGGCGAGGAGTATGAGCAGGGACACCGCCGGGGAGAACAGCCCCGCCTGCGGGTGCAGCGCCGTCACCTGGTAGGCCGCGAACGCCAGCGTGAACCGGCCGATGTCCGCCTTCCACGGCGACGGCAGGAACAGGCACAGGGCGGCCAGCAGGTAGACCACCCCGACCGCGGCCGCTATGGCGCCCGCCGTGTGCCGGATGATCGCGCCGAGACCGAGACCGGCGATGACGCAGACCGGCATGAGGAACCCGGCCGCGAGTACCGCGCCTGGCGCGCCCGGACGCGACAGGGACAGGCCGCGGTGGTGGCCGGACAGGATCGCCTGGGTGAGGAAGAACGAGGCGAACGCCAGCAGCTCGCCGGCCAGCAACGCGGCCGCTCCCGTGACGGCCGCCTTGGCGGCCAGGACGGCCCGCCGCCGCGGCACCGCGACGAGGGTCGTGCGGATCAGCCCGGTCGAGAACTCCGAGGTGAACGCGAGCGCCCCGAGGATAGTCGCGGGCAGGACGGCGTACTCGGCGTAGCCGAGGAAGCTCGCGGTGAGCGGGGATATCGGCCCGCCGGTGGCTGGGCCCGGCGAGGCGGCCACGCTCTCCGCGACGACCGCGGTTATGCCAATGCTGACGACGGCCGCTGTCAGCAGCGTCCAGTAGTTCGAGCGGACCGAGCTGAGCTTGGTCCACTCGAACGCGAGCACGTCGCGGGCGCGGACGGCAAGCGACGGCGTGGCGGGGCCGGCCGCCAGGGTCCGCGGTGCGGTCATGAGCCCGCTCCCGTTCGCGCCGCTCCCGTTCGGTCCGCTCCCGGCGGTGCCGTCCCGGGCGTCGCCGTCCCGGCCCGGTAGTCGGTACTGGCGCTGGTGAGGTCCAGGTAAGCGTCCTCGAGGGAGGCGTGCCGCGGAGTCAGCTCGTGCACGGCGATGCGCTGCCCGGCCGCCAGGTCCGCGATGAGGGGCGCGCCCATCCCGGTCACCGCGAGCCCGCCGTCGCCGGCCGGCCGCACGGTGGCGCCCTGCGCGACCAGCAGCCTGACCAGGTCGCTGGCCTGCGGCGACCGGACCAGCACGTCCTTGCGCGCGTTGGCATCGACGAACCGGCCGCCCGCCGGCCGGTGCGCGACCGCGTCGAGGCCGGTGAGTTGCAGCACCTCGTCGACCCGGCGGCGACCGATCCCGTTGCTCCGCGATCGAAAGCAGGTGCTGCCGACCGGTCCGCCCGCTATGCACCTCGCCGGCGTCGAGCAGCGCGCCGACCTGTCGCAGCGGGCGGACGATGTCCTGGTACCGGCGGCCGCCGATCAGCGCGGTTCCCGACGTGGGGGCGACCAGGCCTAGTGCGATCCGCATCGTCGTGGTCTTCCCAGCGCCATTCGGTCCGAGGAAACCGGTCACGTGGCCGGGCCGGACGGCGAAGCTCAGCCCGTCCAGCGCGGTGGTCGCGCCGAACCGCTTGGCCAGCCGGTCGATCTCGATCGCGGCCGGGCTGACCTCGCCATGCCAGGCGGCGGCCACGCGAGCCGGGTCGCCTGTGGTCTGAGGCGCGAGATCCAGCCGGCCGGCGGCCGGGCCGCGGAGCCTTCCGTAGACCAGGTAGAACAGGCCACCCCAGGGGTTCGAGGCGCAGATGACGACCGCCCACGCCCACTTGGGCAGGGAACGGACCTGGCCGGCCTGGGCGCGTGCCAGGTCGATGAGGCAGAAGGCATCGAAGCCGGCGACGAGGAGAAGGATCAGGAGAATCGGAGCAGTCGCTCTCATATTTGAGAACGTTAACCCAGCTCGCCAACGAACTCGATGACCTCCCGCCGGGCAGCATCTACCTCGGCACCGGCGAGTCGGAGCGCCTGGAGACCGGGTCGGCCGGGTTGCCCGCGCGCCCGGTAGTCAGTCATGGTTGATGTGCCGGCCGCCGAGGCCGCCTCGGTCGTCGAGCCGCGCGACCGTGCGACCCACGCCAGCGGAGGTGCGTGCCCGTGACCGGTCGGCTCCTGATCTCC
>DASPZH010000326.1:0-4483 GCA_035636335.1 Streptosporangiaceae bacterium | reverse complement strand
CGGGCGATCTCGCCGACCTTGTCGTCGAACGCCTTGATGTTCCCCGGGTTGACCCTGACCGCCGCGCACCCGGCGTCGATCGCCGCGAAGACGTACCTGGGCTGGAAGTGAATGTCGGCGATCACCGGGATCTGCGACTTGCGGGCGATCGCCGGCAGCGCCTCCGCGTCGTCCTGCGACGGGACGGCCACCCGGACGATCTGGCAGCCGGCCGCGGTGAGCTCCGCGATCTGCTGCAACGTCGCGTTGACGTCGGCGGTCAGCGTGGTCGTCATCGACTGGACGGACACCGGCGCCCCGCCGCCGACCGGCACGGCGTGCTTGCCCTTGCCCACCATGATCTGCCTGGACGCCCGGCGCGGCGCCAGCGGTGCGGGCGGCATCTGGGGCAGGCCCAGGTTGACGGTCATCGGTCTCCTCGCCTCATCGTCTCGTTGTTTGCCGGACCGCGCGGTCGCCGGGTCCGGCCTGGTCAGCAGGTCACTGGCTCAGGGAAAGCGGGTTGAGCAGGTCGGCCGCGATCAGCAGCAGGCCGAAGGCCACGATCAGCGCGAACACGCCGACGCTGAGCGGGATCAGCCGCCTGATGTCCACCAGGCCGGGATCTGGCCTGCGCAGCAGCCTGGCGATCCAGGCGCGCACCCGCTCGAACACCACGACGGCCAGGTGGCCGCCGTCGAGCGGAAGCAGCGGCAGCAGGTTGAAGATCCCGACGAAGATGTTCACCTCGATGACGATCAGCAGCACGACCGAGATCTTCTGCTGCCAGCTTATGCCCGCCGCTACGACGTCGCCGGTGATGGTGGCGGCGCCGACCACGCTGCTGACCTGGCCGCCTGGCGTGCTCGCCCGGTTCTTGGTGAACAGGTAGGGGATCGCCTTGGGTACCCGGCCCAGCGCGGTCACCGACTGGGACGCGATGTCGCCGAACCGCGTGCCTGCGTAGCTCAGCGCCTTGAGCGGGCCCGACCTGCTGAAGACCACGTTCTGCGAGACGCCGAGGAACGCACTCTTTCGCCAGCTCACGCTGGCCAGGCTGATCTGCTTGGTGAACGTCCGGCCGTGGCGCTCGATGGTGAACGGGACGGGCGTGCCGGCCGGGTGCGCCTTGATGGCGTTGCCGATCTGCGTGTAGTTGTGCACGCGCCGGCCGGCCACGGCGACGATCTTGTCGCCCGAGTGCAGCCCGGCCACGGCCGCCGGCGACCTCGGGTCGCCGTGGGCGCACACCGCCTGCGACTTTGCCGGGACGCACGGCAGCACGCTGACGGTGGTTCCCGGCTGGTTGGCGACGCCGACGCCGACCGCGAGTATCCACAGCAGCACGAACGCGATCACGAAGTGCATGAAGGACCCGGCCCCGAGCACGATCGCGCGCTGCCAGCCGGGCTTGGCGCGGAACGAGCGCGGCTCGTCGGCCGGGTCCACATCGTCGATGGTGGTCATGCCGGTGATCTTGACGAACCCGCCGAGTGGCAGGGCCTTCACGCCGTACTCGGTCTCGCCTCGCCGCGTCGACCAGAGCGTCGACCCGAAGCCCACGAAGAACTGGGTGGCCCTCATGCCGAACGCCTTCGCGGTCACGAAGTGCCCGGCCTCGTGCAGCATGACGGAGACCAGCAACGCGACGACGAAGATGAGCACGCCGACCAGGAAGCTCATCGTGGCGACTCTCCCTCCGGGCAAGGTCCGCGAGCAGCGCCGGGCCGCGCGCGACGCCTGATCACACCGAACCGGCCTGCGTGAGCTCGCGCACGCGCAGGCGCGCCCAGCGGTCGGCCGCGAGCACGTCGTCCAGCCCGGCGACCCGGGAGCCCGGCCCGCCGTGATCAGAGACTACCTGGGCGATGGTGTCGACGATCCCGCCGAACGGGATGCGGCCTGCCGTGAACGCCGCCACGCACTCCTCGTTCGCCGCGTTGTAGACCGCGGGCACGGTGCCGGCCGACCTGGCCGCCGCCCTGGCCAGCGGCACGGCGGGGAAGGCGGCGGCGTCGAGCGGCTCGAACGTCCACGAGTGCGACGCGGTCCAGTCGACCGGGCTCGCCGCCCCGGCCACCCGCTGCGGCCAGGCCAGCGCGTGCGCGATCGGAATCCGCATGTCCGGCGGGCTGGCCTGGGCGATCGTCGACCCGTCGGCGAACTCCACCATCGAGTGGATGACCGACTGCCGGTGGATGACCACCTCGATGTCGTCAAGGTCGATCTGGAACAGCAGGTGCGCCTCGATCACCTCGAGGCCCTTGTTCACCAGCGTGGCGGAGTTGATGGTGATCACCGGGCCCATGTTCCAGGTCGGGTGGGCCAGGGCCTGGGCCGGCGTCGCGTCCGCCATCTGCTCCGGTGTCCAGTGCAGGAACGGGCCGCCGCTCGCGGTCACGACCAGCTTGCGCACCTCGTCGGCGCGCCCGCTGCGCAGACACTGCGCGATCGCGGAGTGCTCGGAGTCGACCGGGACGATCTGGCCGGGCGCGGCCCGGTCGGTCACCAGCCGGCCGCCCATGATCAGCGACTCCTTGTTGGCCAGCGCGAGCACGCGGCCGGCGTCGAGGGCGGCCAGGGTGGCGGCCAGCCCGACCGCGCCGGTGACGGCGTTCAGCACGACGTCGGCGGGCCACGCGGCGACCTCGGCGACGGCGGCCGGCCCGGCGAGCACCTTGGGCACCGGTTTGCCGCTCTCTCCGGCCCGCGCGTGCAGCGCGTCGTGCACCCGCGGTGCCGCGCTCTCGGTCGCGACCGCCACCACCTCGACGCCGAACTCGACCGCCTGGGCGGCCAGCAGGTCCGGGTTGCCGCCGCCCGCCGCGAGCGCGGTCAGCCGGAACCGGTCGGGATTGCGCCGCACGATGTCGGCGGCCTGCGTGCCGATCGACCCGGTGGAGCCGAGCAGGACGACGTCGCGGTGCCGTCCGAGCGAGGCGGGATCCATGCTGCCATTGTCACCGCAGGCGCTGCGATCCGCGAACGCGGCCTAGCCGCCAGGTGACCCCGGCGTCACCTCGACCGCCCGCCGGTGCCGCCCGCCGCTGCCGCCCGCCGGGCGCCGCCCGCCGGAGGGGTTGCCGACCGCCGGTCGCTCTGCGCTCAGTATTGTCGTAATCCGTGACCGCCACCCGTCCGCGCCGCCCGCCTGACGGCGCTCCGGCATGACATCGACCGCCCCGTCCGAGCGCTGGCTCGACCTCGCACCCGGGTTCACCAGGACGGCCGGCGACCTCGGTCCTGACCTGGCGAGCTGGCGCGGCCATCCGGCAGGCCAGCAGCCGCAGTGGCCAGATCCGGACCGGCTCGCCGCCGTGACCGCCCAGCTCGCGCAGCTTCCGCCGCTGGTCTTCGCCGGGGAGTGCGACCTGCTGACCGAGCGGCTCGCGGCGGTCGCGAACGGCGAGGCGTTCGTGCTCCAGGGCGGCGACTGCGCGGAGACGTTCGCCGGCTCGACCGCCTCGGCGATCCGCGCCAAGCTCCAGACCCTGCTCCAGATGGCCGTGGTGCTCACCTACGGGGCCAGCGTCCCGGTCGTCAAGATCGGCCGGATGGCCGGGCAGTTCGCCAAGCCGCGTTCCAGGCCGACGGAGGTCAGGGACGGCGTCGAGCTGCCCGCTTACCGCGGCGACGCGGTGAACGGGTTCGAGTTCTCCGCGCGGGCCAGGACGCCGGATCCGGACCGGCTGCTGCGTGCTTACCACAGCTCGGCCGTGACGCTGAACCTGTGCCGGGCCTTCACCACCGGCGGCTACGCGGACCTGCACCAGGTGCATGCCTGGAACCAGGACTTCGTCGCCGACAGCCCGGCCGGGCAGCGGTACGAGCGGCTGGCCGGCGAGATCGACCGGGCGCTGAGCTTCATGCGGGCGTGCGGTGCCGACCCCGCCGAACTGCGGGCCGTCGAGCTGTACTCCAGCCACGAAGCGCTGCTGCTGGACTACGAGCACGGGCTGACCAGGGCGGACTCGCGGACCGGCCGCGCCTACGACACGTCGGCGCACTTCCTGTGGATCGGGGAGCGGACCAGGGCGCTGGACGGCGCGCACGTCGCGTTCGCGCGGTCGGTCAGCAACCCGGTCGGCGTCAAGATCGGCCCCGATGTCACCCCGGCTGAACTGCTGGCGCTGATTGGTGCCCTGAACCCGGCCCGCCAGCCGGGGCGGCTGACCCTGATCACCCGGATCGGCGCGGGCCGGGTCCGCGACGTCCTGCCCGGCCTCGTCCGCGCGGTGGCCGACGACGGCGCGCCGGTCGCCTGGGTCTGCGACCCCATGCACGGCAACACGTTCGAGGCGCCGAGCGGTCACAAGACCAGGCGCTTCGACGACGTGCTCGCCGAGTTGCGCGCCTTCTTCGACGTGCACCGCGCCGCGCGCACGCATCCTGGCGGCATCCACATCGAGTTCACCGGCGACAACGTCACCGAGTGCGTCGGCGGCAGCCACGAGATCATCGCCGACGACCTGCATCAGCGGTACGAGACCGCGTGCGACCCCCG
>DASPZH010000325.1:0-11145 GCA_035636335.1 Streptosporangiaceae bacterium | reverse complement strand
CCCCGTCACCCTTGCTGAACCACCAGGGCTGGGTGTTGTTCACCGATGGCGCATGCACCGCCGCCTCCACGACGAAGCGGGAGATCTCCTCCGGGGAGCTCGCCTCCTTGGGTAGCTCTCCCGACGGCGCCCAGAACACGTTCATGGCCCACTCCTGTCTAGGGGTGCTTCTCCCCTGGTCGGCACGCGCCGTTCGCCCTGGCCTGGCATGCAGGTCGCCCGCGCCAGCCGCCCGCAGGTCAAGTAGACCGTCGGCTGGCGATGACGGTCCAGGTACGAAGGTCCGGCTGGCGGAGGGACCTTCGTCGTGCACAGTGACGCAGCCATTATCCGATACCGGCCGCTCGGGCGGTCGCGCGGCGGTTACCTGGCCTGGTCGGGGATGAGCAGTTCGGCGGCCGACCTGCGCGCGGTGGGCCGCGCGGTCTGGGCCCGCCCGAGCTGCAGCAGCACGTGCGGCGCGCCTGGCAGCCCGAGCCGGGATCTGATCAACGTCCTGACCGGCGGGGACTCCAGCGGCTGTGAGTACAAGGTGGCGGCGACCCACTGGCTGGCCGCATGCGTGAGCAGCCGGTGCAGTGCCTGCCCGGCCCGCAGCCAGTTCGCCCTGGTGTCGGCCTGGGTGAGCAGGATCGCGGTCGCCGCGGCGGGCGGCCCGTCCTGGGTCAGCTCCGCGATCCCGCGGCCCAGGTCAAGGTCGCGCTGCGCCAGCCGGCCAGGCCGCGGACCCGACGACTCGGCGATCGCGCTGGCCGGGACTCCGTCCCTGGCCGTGCTCCCCGGCGGCCTGACCCAGTGGCGGGCGTCGGCCCTGGCCCGGTCGTCATCGTTCAGCGTGCTGGCCGCCCTGGCCACGATGGCGGCGAGCTCGGAGTACGCCGTCCGCTGGTCGATCAGCGCCAGCGACGCACGCTCGACGACCGCGTCGTGTTGCAGGCCGATGAGCAGTCCCTTCGGCAGCGGCCCGGCCTCGAACGGGCCCCGGTGCGTATGGCGGTGCGGCAGTGCCTCGATCATGCGGCGCTCCGCCTCGGTCATCGGGGCCCTGACACCGAGCCTGACCCTGGCCAGCAGATCGGGCCGCTCCGGGTCGGGCAGCAGGCCGACCGCCGGCTGGTAGCCGAGCGCCCTGATGGCCAGCCGCAGGCCGAACAGCGCGGCGCCGCAGCTCATCAGCATCTCCCTGCCGTTCGTATCGCTGCGGAGCCTGCGACTCGGATCGGGGTACAGCTCGATCGCGTTCGTGGTGACCCGGAAGAGCCACGGCTGGGTGTTGAAGATCGACGGCGCGCGCGCCGCGGTCGCCAGCAGGGCTGGGACTGACTCGGCCGGAATCGGCACGTGCTGCGGCCTGGCCTGCTGAAGTGTCTCGGACATCGCCTACCCGCACTCTCTCGCTGACAGCAGGCTGCCCGGACCCGGTCCCAACCAGGTAGGGCCGTTCAGGACCCGCCGAAGGGACCTTGGTACCGACTCGGCACAAACCCGGCGCTTCCCGGGCATCGAGGCGTGCTTCACGATCGTGGTGGATTGACCGCGCTCCATGTGACGTCAATCCAGTCGGCCCGCCGGAACATCGATGTGGCATAGATGTTCGTCTCAGCCCTCCGCCGCGAACATCGTTGTGGCAACGATGTTCATGCGCCGCGTCGGCACCGCGGGTCGCTAGGCCTCCGGCGCGGAACTCTTCCACAACCATGCCGGTTCATCCCGGCGCGATCCCGCGATCATGGAAACTCCGGCTGTTTTACGCTGAACATTCTGGGCAGTTGCGCGATGTGCCTTTCCCGGCCGCGTCTGGTGCGCGCGAACTGCCCCTGCGCGCCATTTCCGCCGCCACACTGGGATGGTGAGCCAGCGGATCCGCACGCGCGTCCGGGTCTCCGGGATCGTCCAGGGAGTCGGCTTCCGGCCGTTTGTGTACTCCCTGGCCACCGGGCTCGGGCTCGGCGGCCTGGTCGGCAACGACGTGGACGGCGTGTTCGCCGAGGTCGAGGGGGCTCCCGAGGCCGTCGAGAAGTTCATGGTCGCGCTCGGCCGGGACGCGCCGCCGCTGGCCGGCGTCGAACGCATCGCCACCAGCCCGCTGCGGCCGCAGGGGTCGACGGTCTTCGCGATCGCGCCGAGCCAGCCGGGCGGCGAGCGCCGGACGCTGGTGTCCGCCGACACCGCGACCTGCGACGACTGCCTCGCCGAGCTGGCCGACCCGGCCGACAGGAGGTTCGGCTACCCGTTCATCAACTGCACGAACTGCGGCCCGCGGTTCACGATCGTCACCGGGGTCCCCTACGACCGGGCGCTGACCACCATGGCCGGCTTCGCGATGTGCGGGTCCTGCGCCGCGGAGTACCACGACCCGGCCAACCGGCGCTTCCACGCCCAGCCGACGTGCTGCCCCGACTGCGGGCCGCGGCTGCGCCTCACGGACCCGACGGGCGCCTCGCTTTTCGTTGATCCCGTCGCTGATCCCGTCGATGGCGCGGCCGACGTGCTGGCCCGCGGCGGCGTGCTCGCCGTCAAGGGGCTCGGCGGCTACCACCTGGCCGCCGGCGCGGCGAGCGAGGCCGCGACCGCCGCGCTGCGCGCGCGCAAGCACCGCGAGGACAAGCCGTTCGCGATCATGGCCGCCGACCTGGACCAGGCGCGCGCGCTGTGCGAGGTCGACGGCGTCGCCGCGGACCTGCTGACCAGCCGCCGCCGACCGATCGTGCTGCTGCCGCGCCGCGCGGGGCCGGCCGCGGGCCCGGGCACCGGCGTCGCCCGCCCGGTCGCGCCGGGCAACCGCTGCCTCGGCGTCATGCTGCCGTACACGGCGCTGCACCACCTGCTGCTGGCCAGGACCGGCCCCATCGTCTTGACCAGCGGCAACGTCTCGGACGAGCCGATCGCCTACGCCGACGACGACGCGCTGGCCAAGCTGCGCGGTATCGCCGACGCGTTCCTCACCCACGACCGGCCGATCCACGTCAGGACCGACGACTCCGTCGTCCGCACGTTCCGCGGCCGGGCCGCACTGGTCCGCAGGGCGCGCGGGCACGCGCCGGAACCGCTGCGGCTGCGGACCGCCTTCGCGCGGCCGGTCCTGGCCTGCGGCGCCGAGCTGAAGAGCACGTTCTGCCTGGCCAAGGGCGACCGCGCGTTCGTCTCCCAGCACATCGGCGACCTCGAGAACGCCGAGACGCTGCGCTCGTTCACCGAGGGGATCGCGCACTTCGGCGCGCTGTTCGAGATCACGCCGGCGGTCATCGCGCACGACCTGCACCCCGAGTACCTGTCCACCAAGTACGCGCAGGACCTCGCCGACGCCAACCCCGGCGGGCTCGAGCTGGTCGGCGTCCAGCACCACCACGCGCACATCGCGTCCTGCCTGGCCGACAACGGCGCCGACGGCACCGGCGGCGACTCGCCCGCCCGGGTGATCGGAGTGGCCTTCGACGGCACCGGCTACGGGACCGACGGCACGGTCTGGGGCGGCGAGTTCCTGGTCGCCGGGCTGGACGGCTTCGAGCGCGCCGGGCACCTGGCGCCGGTGCCGATGCCCGGCGGCGCGGCGGCGATCAGGCAGCCGTGGCGGATGGCCGCCGCCTACACCGACGCGGGCTGCCCGGACGGGCTTTCCGGCCCGCTCGACGTCCGGCGCCGCAACGAGGATCGGTGGGCCAGCGTGCTGGCGATGGCGCGCCGCGGCGTCAACTCACCCGCCACGTCGAGCGCGGGACGGCTGTTCGACGCGGTGGCCGCGCTGGTTGGCGTCCGGGACCAGGTCAACTACGAGGGCCAGGCCGCCGTCGAGCTCGAGCAGCTCGCCGAGCCGGCCGAACGCGGCCGTTACCCGGCCGCGGTCGAAGACGGCGACGTGCTCGTGGCATCGGGCGCCGACCTGTTCCGCTGCGCGGCCGACGACCTCGCCGCCGGAGTCGGACGGGAGGTGATCGCGGCCAGATTTCATAACGGGCTCGCGGGGCTGATTGTCGACTGCTGCGTACTGCTGCGGGAGCGGACGGGACTGACCACGGCGGCCCTGTCCGGCGGCGTGTTCCAGAACCTGCTGCTGCTCGAGGCCGTCACCGGGCGGCTCGAGGCACGCGGCTTCGCCGTGCTGACCCACTGCCGGGTGCCGTGCAACGACGGCGGGATCAGCCTCGGCCAGGCGGTCGTGGCGGCCGCCCGGACGCGGCCGGGCGGCTTCGCGCGGATGACCTAGCCGCGGGCCGGGCAACCCGGCACAGCCACTCGCACCACTCGCTCAGGCCGGTGCCGGCGACAGCGGAGACCCGCATCAGCCGGGCACCCGGGCTGACGAGCCCGAGGTCGGCGGCAAAGCGTTCCACGTCGAACTCGACGTACGGCAGCAGGTCGACCTTGGTCAGCAGGACAAGGCCGGCCGTCCGGAACATGTGCGGGTACTTCATCGGCTTGTCGGCACCCTCGGTCACCGAGGCGAGCACCACGCGCCGGGCCTCGCCGAGGTCGAACAGGGCGGGGCAGACCAGGTTCCCGACGTTCTCGACGACGACCGCCGAGCCGGGCTCCGGGCCGAGGGCTTCCAGGCCGCGGGCGACCATCTCGGCGTCCAGATGACAGCCCGCTCCCGTGTTGATCTGGACGACGCGGCAGCCGGCCGCGCTGACCCGGCCGGCGTCCAGCGCGGTCTCCTGGTCACCCTCGATGACGCCGACGGTGAGCCGGCCGGCCAGGTCCCGGCCGGTGCGCTCGAGCAGCGTGGTCTTGCCGGCGCCGGGCGAGCTCATCAGGTTCAGCAGGAACACGCCCCGCCCGGCCAGCCAGTCCCTGGTGCGCGCGGCGATCTCGTCGTTCTTGGCCAGCACCTTGCGCTGGAGCACGACGGTCCGGGCGTCGCCCGGCGGGATCAACAGCCCGTCGCCGTGCTCATGCCCGTGCCCGTGCGCCTGGTCGTCCAGGCGGACGACCGCGCCGTCGCCCGCGCACCCGCAGGTCGCGCACATCTCACGTCACCTGCACGGAGACGATCCGCAGATCCTGGCCGCACAGGACGGCCACGTCGGCGCTGCCGCAGTCGCAGATCAGGATCGGCCAGTCCGGGGCGAACTCGGCCCCGCAGCCGCGGCACCGGCACCGGGCGGCGGGTTCGACGATCTCCAGACTCGCGCCCTGCAGGTTGGTCCCCTCTGTGACCAGGTCGAAGCAGAACCGCACCGAGTCGGCGACGACGCCGGACAGCGCCCCGATCTCCAGCTTCACGGAGGTGACCGTGGCGCCCGGCACGCGCTGGGCCACGGTCGCCACCACGCTCTCGGTGATCGCGAGCTCGTGCATTCGCGCCCCTTGTCTTGGCCGGCAGAACCCCGACTCAGCAGATCCTGGGCAGCGGGTCGCCGACCAGCAGGTCCACGATCCTGGTGCCGCCGAACGCGGTCTTGAGCTGGACGATGCCGGGCGGCCCCGCCGTGACCTGGCCGATCACCGCGGCCTGCGGGCCGGCCGGATGGGCGCGCAGCGCCGCCAGCGCCGCGCCGGCCGACGCCGCATCGACGACGGCCACCATCCGGCCCTCGCACGCCACGTACAGCGGGTCGATGCCGAGCAGTTCGGCGGCGCCGCGCACCTCGGCCCTGACCGGGATCGCGTCCTCGCTGACCAGCACTCCGACGTCGGCGGCCCTGGCGATCTCGTTGAGTATGGTCGCGACGCCGCCCCGGGTCGCGTCGCGCAGCGCCCGGACTCCGGGGCCGGCCGCCGCCAGCAGGGCGGCGACCAGGCCGTTGAGCGGCGCCGTGTCCGAGGTGATGTCGGCCTCGATGTCGAGCTCGCCCCTGGCCAGCAGGATCGTGATCCCGTGGTCGCCGATCGGCCCTGACACGAGGATGGCGTCGCCCGGGCGCGCGTGCGCCACGCCGAGGTTCAGGCCACCCCCGGCCAGCCCACTCCCGGCCAGTCCACTCCCGGCCAGCCCGGGCCCGGCTGACCCGACCCCGGCCGGCCCGGCCGCTATCAGCCCGATCCCAGCCGTGTTGAGATAGCAGCCGTCGGCCTTGCCCTTCTCGACCACCTTGGTGTCGCCGGTCACGATCTGCACGCCCGCCACCCGAGCGGCCTCGGCCATCGACGCCGTGATCGCGGTCAGGTCCTCGACCGGGAACCCTTCCTCGAGTATGAACCCGGCGGACAGGTACAGCGGGGTCGCGCCGGCCATCGCCAGGTCGTTGACGGTCCCGTTGACCGCGAGGTCGCCGATGTTGCCGCCGGGGAAGAACAGCGGCGAGACCACGTAGGAGTCGGTGGTCAGCGCCAGCCGCGCCCCGGCGACCTCCAGCCGGGCGGCGTCCTCGAGCGGCTCGAGCAGCGGGTTGCGGAACGCGTTGAGGAAGATCGCCTCGATCAGGGTCTGGGTGGCCTTGCCGCCCGCCCCGTGCGACATCGTGATCCGATCTTCCCTGACCCGGGGGCGGGCCCGCCTGGCGCGGTCGATCCGCTCCAGCACGAGTTCCTCGCGTACCGTGCCCGGTGCCGGCTGCGGTGCGCCCGCCCGCTCGCCCGCCCGGTGCTCGTGCGCGTGCTCGCTCGCCTGGTACTCGTGCTCGCTCGCCTGGTGCTCGGTGAGCGCGCGGTCGACCCAGCCGGCCGTCATGGCCGCGCACCACCTGCGGCCGCCGCGACCCTGGTGCGGGTCAGCCTGCCGTAGTTGTAGTAGGCCGCGCACGCGCCCTCCGGCGACACCATGCAGGTGCCGATCGGCGTCTCTGGCGTGCACGCGGTGCCGAATACCTTGCACTCCCACGGCTTGAGCACGCCCTTGAGCACCTCGCCGCACTGGCAGGCCTTCGGATCGGCCACCCGGACGCCGGGCACCCGGAACAGCACCTCGGCGTCGAACGCCGCGAAGTCCGGCCGCACCTTGAGCGCCGAGTGCGTGATGAAGCCGAGCCCGCGCCACTCGAAGTACGGCCGCAACTCCATGGTCTGGCCGATCGCCCGCAGCGCGACCGCGTTGCCGTCCCAGGGCACGACCCGCGAGTACTGGTTCTCCACGTCCGCCCGGCCGGCCGAGAGCTGGAGCATCAGCAGGTAGATGGACTGAAGGATGTCGAGCGGCTCGAAGCCGGCGACCACCACGGGCTTGCCGTAGTCGCGAGCGATGAACTCGTACGGGCGGCAGCCGATCACGGTGGACACGTGGCCCGGGCCGATGAACCCGTCCAGGCGCAGGTCGGGCGAGTCCAGGATGGCCTTGATCGCGGGGATGATCGTGACGTGGTTGCAGAACACGGAGAAGTTCGCCAGTCCCTCGGCCGCCGCCCGCAACATCGTCACGGCGGTGGACGGGGCCGTGGTCTCGAAGCCGATCGCCATGAAGACCACGCGCTTGTCCGGGTTCTTCCTGGCGATCTTCAGCGAGTCGAGCGGTGAGTACACCATCCTGATGTCAGTGCCGCGGGCCTTGGCGTCGAAGAACGAGCCGTTGCTGCCCGGCACGCGCATCATGTCGCCGAACGACGTCATGATCACGTCGGGCTCGGCGGCCAGCGCCATCGCGTCGTCGACCCGGCCCATCGGGATCACGCACACCGGGCAGCCGGGCCCGTGCACCAGCGTGATCTGCTCGGGCAGGTAGTCCTCGAGCCCGTGCTTGTAGATCGTGTGGGTGTGGCCGCCGCAGACCTCCATCAGCTTGTACTGCCTGCCCGGCTCGCACAGCGCCGAGATCTTCGCGGCCAGCGCCCTGGCCTTCTCCCCGTCCCTGAACTCGTCGACGAAGCGCATGACCGGCTCCCTCCTACTCGATCCGGCTCCTACTCGATCCGGGACTGCGCCAGCGCGGAGAGCTCGTCCTCGTAGGCCTGGCCGATGCCCTCAAGGAAGGCCAGCGCGGACGCGGCCTCGCCCTCGTCGATCTTCGACAGCGCGAAGCCGACGTGGATCAGCACCCAGTCGCCGGGCCCGGGCGGCTCGTCCGACAGCAGCCCCACGTTGATAACCCGCTTGACGCCGCTGACATCCACCCTGGCCAGGTCGGGCTGACCGGGCAGGAACTCGATCACCTCACCTGGTATGCCCAGACACATATGATCACCTTCCCGGCTGTCCGCTAGATCAGGTCAAGTACCACGCGCACGGCGTCGTCGACGGCGGCGGCCACCGGGACGCTCAGCCCGATCCCCGGTTCTGAGCTGGCCGGCTCGCAGCCGACGATCAGCATCTGCCCCGCCTCCGCCCCGATCAGGCCCAACACGCCGAGCACCACGTCGGGCTGCATCCCGTGGGCGTCGAGAAGCGCGCCCGCGGCCCGCGGCGCCCGCTCGGGCTCTATCACGTAGACCGTACCTGGCGTTCCGCCACGCGGACTCGCATCGACGAGAATGGCCCGGTCGTAGCCATTTGACAGGTCATAGGCCAGGTGCATGCCACTGATACCGTAGTCGGCGACGGTCACCCCGTCCGGCAGCTCGCGCTGGGCCAGGCGCTGCGCGACCGCCACGCCGAACCCGTCGTCGCCGAAGAAGATGTTGCCCACCCCGGCGACCAGCGTGCGCTGCATCACGCCGGCACCGGCCCGCTGACGATGTCGTCCGCGATCAGCTCCCACAAGATGTGGTAGATCGTGGTCTGCGCCTCCTGGATCCGGTGGATCGACGCGGACGGCGCGACGAACAGGAAGTCCAGGCTGTCAAGCTCGGCCATCTTCCCGCCGTCGTACCCGGCGATCCCGATCGTCATCAGGCCGCGCCTGCCGGCCTCGTCGAACGCCCTGAGCAGGTTCGGCGAGTTGCCGCTCGTGGACAGGCCGAGCGCGATGTCGCCTGGCCTGCCGAAGGCCGCGATCTGCCTGGCGAAGACAACATCCACGCCGATGTCGTTCGACAGCGAGGTCACCACGGCCGTGTCGCTGGCCAGGCAGATGGCCGGCAGCGGCATCGCGTCGCCGCCCGGGTACAGGAACAGCGTCGCGATCTGCTGCGCGTCCGTGGCGCTCCCGCCGTTTCCGAACGTCAGCAGCCGGCCCCCGGCCGCGAACCGCGCGGCCGCCTGTCCAGCGCAGGCGGCGAGCGCGTCGCCGCTGCGGGCGCAGACCTTGGCCCGCAACTCCATCGCCTCGTGCGCCTTGGCGACCGTCGATGCCTGCGCCTGCGCCAGCACCGCGGCCAGGTCGGTGGCACCGGAGTACAGGAACGGGTAGAGCGACTCCACCGACCCCGGGCCGGGCTGGTCGGCTTGCCTGGGCAACGGAGGCTCCGCGAGCTCGCCGGCTTCTTCAGGCTCACCAGATCGCCCGCACCCGCGGCCCCCCCTGGGCACGCTGGGCTCCTCGGGCACGCTGGCCTCCCCCGACTCCACCGTCGTCCGGCGGCAGATGTGATCAGAGGGTTTCGGCACCCGCGTCATCTCGCTACCACCCCAATCGCCTCCCGGGCATGCACGAGGATGGTGTCGCCGATCCCGGCCGTGACCAGCGCGACGCTGACTTCCTCTTCGCCGTTCCCGGTGTCCACGATGGCGAGGTCATCGCCGAGCAGGCGCACGACGGTAACCGCCACCGCTGTATCTGAGCAGGTAATGCAGGCATCTGAGACACACTCCGGCTGGTCGGCCGCGGATGGCGGCGCTGGAAGGCCGGCCGCGGGCAGCGGCCCGGGCTTGTCGGCCCTCATGTCACGGCTGCCGGCGGTCATGTCACGACCCCCGGCCCGAGCACGCCCGGCTGCTCAAAGAACACGTGCACGAGTTCCCAGAGCACGTGGTAGGTGGTGACGTGGATCTCCTTGACGATCCGCGGGTCGGTCGAGCCGACGGCCAGCAGGTGGTCGGCGCAGCCGTCGGCCGCGATCGCACCGCCGGTGCCGCCGACCAGCGCGACGGTCAGCATCCTCGCCTCGCGGGCGGCGCGCAGCCCGCCGAGCACGCTCGGGCAGGCCGGGTCCGGCGCGATCCCTAGCGCGATGTCGGCTGCCTCGCCCAGGTATCTGATCTGGTGCGAGTAGATGCTCGCCAGGCCCTCGCGGGCGGCGATCCCGGTCACTGTCGCGACATCGCAGGTCAGCGAGATCGCTGGGAGCGCACGCTTGCCGACGATGACGGGATGAACGAACTCCACGGCCACGTGCTGGGCATCCGTGCTGGCGCCGCCGGTGCCGAAGACCACGAGCTTGCCGCCCCGGTGAAACCGCACTGCCATCGCGTGCGCCGTCTCCGCGATCTGCTCCGCCCGGTCCGCCAGTTCGCTACCCGGGCCGATCCTGCGCTCGAAGGCGGCGGACGCCGCGCCGCCCGGCCCGTCCGCTGCAGATGCCGCGCCGCCCGGCGCGTCCTGGCTGGGGTTCTCAGGCGGGTCGGTCACCGCGGCCCCCCGGCCCGTCGTCATGGTTGCTCACCGGCGCCCGCCTCATGGTCGGCACTAGGGAGTTCCACGTCGACGGCAATACTAACCGCGTCGCTGACCTTGAGCACGCCGAGGAACGCGGTATACGGCTTGACGCCGAAGTCCGACTGCCGGACCGACGCGGTCGCGTGGTAGGCCGCGTCGGTGTCCTTAACGACCTGCAACCGCAGCGGCCGCTCGGTCCCGGCGAGGCTGAGCGTGCCGCGCACCACCCCGCCGCCATCGCGACCCGGATCGAATTCGGACGCGGTGAAGGTTGCCACCGGATGGCGGTCAGCGCGGAGCAGCCTGCGCGCGGTGACCGCAATCTCGCGCCGGTCCCGGTCCGTCAGTGGTTTCACGCCACCCGTGCCCTCGCGTACGACCAGTGAGTTGATATCGGCGCGCACTGTCAGCCCGGCCGGAGTGAGATCAGCGGCGATCTCCAGATCGGCCGACCAGTGCGCGACTTCGATAGTCAGGTCATGGCCAGCCTGCGCTGCCAGCCCGTCCCGGGCTGTCAGTAAAGCGATCCTGCCTCGCTCGGCGCCAAACTGCAGGCGTCCCGCGTGAAGCGCCATGGCAGAACCGTAGGACACTTGTGGGCAGTCGTCCAGTGTTCTCACAAGACAGCCTTGGCTCGCTGCTGGATTATCCGTAGCACAAATGTTAACAAGGATAATCCACAAATGACCAGCGGCGAGCCGACAGGGCTACGGAAGTGGCAGATCGCCGAAAACCTCTTTAATACGGCGGAGGTCCCGCATTCTAGGCTCGGTGCTCCCGCCGACCCAGCGGCTGACGGTCTT
>DASPZH010000324.1:0-5175 GCA_035636335.1 Streptosporangiaceae bacterium | reverse complement strand
GTGACCGAGACCCTGGTGGCGGGCACAGCGCTGGGGCCGGTTGCGGCAGGCACGCACCTGGACGCAGTTCCCGCCAACGGAAGCCGCGCGATTGACGCCGATGCCGCGATAGCGGAACTGTACGGCGCGCACTACAGGTCGCTCGTGCGGCTGGCGACGTTGCTCGTCCATGACATCTCGACCGCGGAGGAAGTCGTGCAAGACTCGTTTGTCGCACTGCATGCCGGGCTGCACCGGCTGCGTGACAGCGAGAAGACGCTCTCCTACCTGCGTGCCGCGGTAGTCAACCGATCACGATCGGTACTGAGACACCGCGTGGTCGTCGACCGCAACGCGCCGAAGCCGGCCCCGGACATGCCAAGCGCCGAGCATGGCGCCCTGGCGCTGCTCGAGCGCTCCTCCGTGGTCGCCGCCCTGCGGTCGCTTCCCGACCGCCAGCGCGAGGTGGTCGTGCTGCGGTTCTACGGCGACCTGTCCGAAGCGCAGATCGCGGCGGCGATGGGGATCACGCGCGGCGCGGTGAAGAGCCACACATCGCGGGCGATGGCGGCGCTCCGCTCGGTTCTGGAGCGTCAGTCATGACCGAGTCCCGCAGGCGAGCGGGAGGCACCTCATGAGCCACCGCCGCCCGGAGCCGAATCAGACCGCGCTGGAGAACGTGCTGCGGAACGCGCTGCGGCTCGCGGCCAACTCGGTCGACCCGGCCGCCGACGGCCTGGACCTGATCCGCGCCAAGATCTCCGCCAGACGGCCGGGGCTGCTGCCCGGCTGGTGGACCGCCGTTCCCGTTCTGCTCTGGCCGCTGCTGCGACGCCTCGAGCCCGTCGCCGACTGGCTGAGGTACGCGCTCGGCGTCATCACGGACAGGTTCCGGCCCGAGCCGGCCCGGGCCGGCCGGCTCGCCTGGCTGGGCTGGCTGCGGCCGGCCGCGGCGATGGCCACCGGCCTGTTCGTGGTGGCGGCCGCCTCGTTGGCGATCGCCGCGCTTCCCGCGGTCATCTCCATCACGGCCAACCACTCAAGCACGGACAACCACAACAGCGGATCGGGCAACGGTCATCCGGCACCGTCCAGCGGGTCCGACACGGACTCCAACCTCCCCAGCGCGCCCGGGACCACTGCCCCGGGATCGGCGACCGGCTCGCCAAGCTGCCCTGCCACGTCCCCGCCGGTCATTATCTCGGCATCGGCCAGCCCGAGCGGCTCGCCCAGCCCGAGCCCGACCACGTCGCCGTCGCCAAGCTGGTCGCCGAGCCCGTCGCCGACGGGGTCTCCCACCGGCAGCGGCACGCCAACGCCGAGCGACTCCGCGTCGAGTTCCGCGCCGACCAACACTCCGGCCGCGCAGGCCAGTCCGGCCGCTCAGACCGCTCAGGCGATGCAGGCCAGTCCGGCCGCTCAGACCGCTCAGGCGGCGCAGACCGGCTTGCCGCTAGGCTCCTCGGCCTCGGGCGGCTCCTCACCCGCCAGTTCGGTCACCTCGCCGACGCCGCCGCCGAACCAGCAGCCGTTGCCCTGGCCCTGCGGCTGACCGGCGCGGCCGGCGGCTGAGCGGCGCGGCCGGCGGCTGAGCGGCGCAACCTCAGAGGTCAGGCCCTGCGGCCCCAGCGGCCGCAGCGGCTGAGCACGAGCGCCGCCCCCACCGCGCCCGCTGTCGAGCCGCGCATGATCGTCGGCCCGAGCCCGGCCCGGACCCCACCCGCCGCCGTCAGATCCGCCAGCTCGCGCGGGCTGATCCCGCCCTCGGGCCCGACGACCAGGACGATCTCGCCGGCGGCCGGCAGCGGGACGGCGGCAAGCTCGGCGTCGGCTAGCGGGTCGAGCAGCAGCGCGAGCGCGGCCCCTCGCACCCTGGCGGTCACCTCGGCGGTCCGCGCCTGCCCGGTCACGGCGGGGAACCGGCTCCGGCGCGACTGCTTGGCGGCCTCGCGGGCCGCCGTCCGCCACCGGCCGAGCGCCTTGTCCTCGCGCCCTGGCGGCCATCTGGCCACGCAGCGCTCGGCCGCCCACGCCACTATCGTGTCGACCCCGACCTCGGTCATCAGCTCGACGGCCAGCTCGCCACGGTCGCCCTTGACGATGGCCTGCACGACCGTGACCAGGCACTGCGGCTCCGGCTCGCGGCGGCGGGCGAGCACGGCGAGGTCGAGCTCGCCGGGTCCCGGTCTCGCCGCGACGACCTCGCACTCGGCCAGCAGGCCGGCCCCGTCGGTGAGGTCGACCCGCTCGCCGGGCGCGAGCCTGCGCACCGTGGTGGCGTGCCTGCCCTCGGCGCCGGCCAGCGTGATCAGGTCAGCGCCGAGCCGCTCGCGGTCGCAGACGAACACCGGCGGGGTCAGTGCTGGCTCCGGCTCAGTGCTGGCTCCAGCTCAGCGGGCTCCGGCTCAAAGGCGGCCTCCGCACGTCAGCGGCCGTTGAACGCGTCGCGCAGCCGCGAGAAGAAGCTCTGCTCCCCCGGTGAGAACCGGCCGGGCGGCGACTCCTCGCCGCGCATCCTGGCGAGCTGCTTGACCACCTCTTCCTGCTCGGGCTCCAGCTTGACCGGGGTTTCGACGGTCACGTGGATGACCAGGTCGCCACGGCCGGGCCCGTGCAGGTGCGAGGACCCCTGGCCGTACAGCGGGATCGTCTGGCCAGACTGGGTGCCCGGCCGGATGTCGATGTTGGCCGGGCCATCCAGGGTCTGGATCTGCAGCGTCGCGCCGAGCGCCGCCGCCGTCATCGGGATCGTCAGCGTGCAGTGCAGGTCGTCGCCGTGCCGCTCGAAGATCTGGTGCGGCCGCTGCACGATCTCCAGGAACAGGTCGCCGGGCGGCCCGCCGCCGGGACCGACCTCGCCCTCGCCGGCAAGCTGAATGTGGGTGCCGTCCTCGACGCCGGCCGGGATCCGCACCTTGACGGTGCGCCTGGTCCTGACCCGCCCGTCGCCGTCGCACTCCGGGCACGGCCTGCGGATGATGGTGCCGAACCCGCCGCAGCCGGGACACGGCCTGGACGTCATCACCTGGCCAAGGAACGACCTGGTCACCTGGCTGACCTCGCCGCGGCCGTTGCAGACATCGCAGGTGGTCGGGTGACTGCCCGGTGCGCTGCCCTCACCCGAGCAGGTCGGGCAGACCACCGCGGTGTCCACGGTGAGCTCCCTGGTCGCCCCGAACACGCACTCGGAGAGGTCCAGGTCCACCCTGATCGTGGCATTGCGGCCGCGGCGCGCCCGGCTGCGCGGACCCCTGGCCGTCGCGCCGCCGCCGAAGAAGGCGTCCATCATCTCGCTGAACGGGAACCCGGTGGCGAAACCGCCCGTCGCGCCGGCCGGCGCGAACGGGTCACCGCCGAGGTCGTACATCTGGCGCTTGTCGGGGTCGGAGAGCACCTCGTAGGCCTGGGTGATCTCCTTGAACCGCTCCTGGGTGACCGGATCGGGGTTGACGTCGGGGTGCAGCTCACGCGCTAGCCGGCGGTAAGCCTTCTTGATGTCCTCGGCGTTCGCGTCCTTGCGCACGCCGAGCACGGCGTAGTAGTCGGTTGCCACGCTCATCCCCTACGACTCCGCCAGGATCTGACCCGTATACCGTGCCACCGCGCGCACCGCCCCCATCGCCGTCGGATAGTCCATCCTCGTTGGCCCTACCACCCCGAGCTTGGCCAGCGGCCGGTCCGCCGAGCCGTAGCCGGCGGCCACGACCGACGTCCTGCGCAGGCCGAGCACATCATTCTCCGCGCCGATTGTGACCGTCACCGAGGCCTGGTCGTCGGACTCGCCGAGCAACCGCATCAGGACGACCTGCTCTTCCAGCGCCTCCAGCACCTCGCGCAGCCCCTGCGAGAAGTCAGCGGCGGTCAGGTTGGACGCACCACCCACGATGATCTTCTCCTCATGCCGCGCCACCAGCGTCTCCAGTATCACCGAGAACACCGCGGCCGCGTTGGCCCGTTCCCTCGGCTCGACCCGTTCGGGCAGCTCGGCGACGACGGCCGCGATGTCGGTGAGCTTGCGGCCGTCCAGGCAGGCGTTGAGCACGGCGCGCAACTGCACGATCGAGTCCTCGTCGAAGGTGGCGGGCATCTCGACGACCCGCTGCTCCACCCGGCCGGTGTCGGTGATCAGCACGAGCAGCAGCCGGTGCTCGGTCAGCGGCACGAGCTCCACGTGCCTGACGGCCGACTTGCTGAGCGACGGGTACTGCACCACGGCGACCTGCCTGGTGAGCTGGGCCAGCAGCCGGACCGTGCGCATGACGACGTCGTCGAGGTCGTAGGCGCCGGCCAGGAACGTCTCGATAGCGCGCCGCTCGGCGGTCGAGAACGGCTTGATGGCCGACAGCTTGTCCACGAACAGTCGGTAGCCCTTGTCGGTCGGGATCCGTCCCGCGCTGGTGTGCGGCTGGACGATGTACCCCTGCTCCTCGAGCACGGCCATGTCGTTGCGGATCGTGGCCGGGGAGACGTCAAGGTTGTGCCGGTCGACCAGTGCCCTCGAGCCGACCGGCTCGTGGGTGGACACGTAGTCCTCGACGATGGCCCGCAGCACCGCCAGCTTCCTGTCGTCTACCACCTGGTCACCTCCCTTGGCACTCGATCAGCTTGAGTGCCAAGTCTATGGCCGAACGATACTGGGACACGCCAGTCAAGTCACCGTGCCAGCCGCTGACCGGCCCGGCCCCGCACGCCGAGCTACCCCGTCAGGCCGCGGATGACCGCGTCGGCGAGCAGCCGGCCCGGCCTGGTCAGCACGACCCGGCCCGCGCCGAACGCGCCGGGCTCGGCCAGGCCGTCCGCCACCGCCGTCGCGGCGGCAGACCGCCCAGCCGGCCCGAGCGCGCTGACCGGGCAACCCGCCGCCAGCCTGGTCTCCAGCATGATCCGCTCTGTCTCGCGCTCGGTGCCGGTCAGCACCTCCCCCGCCTGGCCTGGGCTTCTTCCGGCGGTGATCCGCCCCGCGTAGGCCGCCGGGTGGCGCACGTTCCACCACCGGGTGCCGCCCACGTGGCTGTGCGCGCCCGGGCCGACCCCCCACCAGTTGCCGCCGGTCCAGTACAGCAGATTGTGCCGGCAGGCCGAGCCTGGTCCGGCCGCCCAGTTGGAGATCTCGTACCAGCCCAGGCCCGCGGCGGTGAACAGGTCGTCGGCGGCCAGGTACCGGTCGGCCATCTCGTCGTCGTCGGGCGGAACAAG
>DASPZH010000323.1:0-6720 GCA_035636335.1 Streptosporangiaceae bacterium | reverse complement strand
AACGCCCGAGGCCCCGCTGGTGACCGGCGACGAGGTCGGACTGCGCCAGGTAGTCGGCAACCTGATGAGCAACGCGATGACGCACACGCCGGACGGAACGCCGATCGACATCACGATCAGGTCCGGGTCGCTCCGCAACGGCCACCTGCCAGGTGCCGGCACCACTCCGGTGCCCGGCGCCGCCGGTGCGCCGGTTGGCCAGGACGGCGAGCCGGCCGTCGTCCTCGAAGTCGCGGACCACGGCGCCGGCCTGTCCGACGAGCAGCAGGAGCACGTGTTCGAGCGGTTCTACCGCGCCGACCGGTCACGGAGCAGGAAGGCGGGGGGTACCGGGCTCGGTCTGGCGATCGTCGCCGCCATGGTCAGCGCCCACCACGGCCGGGTCTGGGTGGACTCCCAGCCCGGCAGGGGCGCAACTTTCGGTTTCGCGCTGCCGCTGGCACCCGAGGCGAGGCCGCCGGCGGACTAGGCGCTCCGCCGAAGATCAACGGGACCCACCCTGGCGCCAACTCAGGCCGCCGTGGCGCGGAAGCCGGTCAGACCGGCATAATTCCCTTGGCGGGCAACCTGATCCCACTGCCCGCCCGCCGATGGATCCGGGGATTGATCCGGGCCAGCAGGATCAATCCCCGGATCCATCTGGGCGGACAGGCCAGGCGGACAGGCCGGGCGGACAGGCCGGGCGGACAGGCCGGGCGGGAGTAACGAGCATGACCCTGCCAGAGCGGAGCCAGATGACGCAGCGCGGTGCACTTCCACAGCGCAGCTCGCTTCCACCGCGCAGCTCGCTTCCACCGCGCAGCGAGATCGTGATCATCGGCGGCGGCGTGGTCGGGTGCAGCATCGCCTACCAGCTCGCCCGGCGCGGCAAGACCGACGTGACCGTCATCGAGCGGAGGCGGCTGACCGAGGGCAGCACCTGGCACGCGGCCGGGCTGATCGGCCAGCTTCGGAGCTCGAGCAGCCTGACCGCGCTGATGCGGTCGAGCGTCGCCACCTACCAGGCGCTGGAGGCACAGACCGGCTACGCCACCGGCTGGCACGAGGTCGGCAGCATCAGGCTCGCCTCGAGCGACGACCGCTGGCACGAGCTCAAGCGCCTGATCACCGCGGCCAGGAGCTTCGGCTTCGACGCCGGCCTGATCTCCGCCGACGAGGCGCGGGCCGGCTTTCCCGCCCTGAGCACCGACGGCGTCCGCGGCGCGGTCTGGGTCCCCTCGGACGGCTACGCCGACCCCAGCCAGCTTACCCATGCCTTCGCCACCGGTGCCCGCGCACTCGGCGTCCGGATCGTCGAGAACACCACTGTCACGAGCATTGAGCGCGACGGACGGCGCGTGGCGGCTCTCGGCACGCAGGCCGGCCGGATCGAGTGCGAGACCGTCGTCAACGCGACCGGCATGTGGGGAGCCCAGACCGCCGCGATGGCAGGCTCGGACCTGGCGGTCAGCCCGGTCGAGCACCAGTACGTGGTCACCGAGCGGATCGCGACCCTGCCGCCCGATCTGCCGACGCTCCGCGATCCCGACGCGCGGTTCTACGTCAAGCCGGAGACCGGCGGCCTGGTCGTCGGCGGCTGGGAGGACGGCAGCCGGGTGCCGTGGCGGCCGATACCGCCCGATCTCGGTCCCGAGCTGTTCCCGCCCGCGCACGACAGGTTCGCGCCGCTGGCACAGGCCTGCATGCGCCGTATTCCCGCCTTCGCCGACGCCGGGATCAGGACCTGGGTGAACGGGCCGATCCCGTTCTCCCCCGACGCCGAGCCGCTGATGGGCGTGACCGAGGACGTGGACAACCTGTTCCACTGCTGCGGTTTCTCGGCCGGAATCGCGGCCGCGGGCGGCGCGGGCCACGCGATGGCGGCCTGGATCATCGACGGCGACCCCGGCCTTGACCTGTGGGCGTTCGACGTCCGCCGGTTCGGCCGGCCGCACAGCGTGCCCGGCTACCTGGAACAGCGCTGCGTGGACGCGTACGCGAACTACTACCAGGTGGCGTTCCCGAACCGGGAGTTGGCCGTCGCCCGCGGTCAGCGCCGCAGCCCGTTGCACGACGTGCTCGAAGGGCGCGGCGCCGCGTTCGGCGCGAAGTTCGGCTGGGAACGTCCTAACTGGTTCGCCCCGCCGGGGACCGCGCCGTCCGGGCGGGCCGAGCGGCTGACGTTCGGCCGCAGCAACGCCTGGCCGGCGATCGAGGCCGAGCACCATGCCGTCCGCCGGGCCGCCGGGCTGATCGACATGAGCTCGTTCAGCAAGTTCGAGATCACCGGGCCGGGCGCGCTGCCGCTGCTCCAGCGCCTGGCGGGCGCGGACCTCGACGTCGAGGCCGGCAAGATCGTCTACACCCAGCTACTGAGCGAGCGCGGCGGAATCGAGGCCGATGTCACCGTCACCCGCCTCGGGCCGACCGAGTTCTACCTGGTCACCGGGGCCGGGTTCGGCCGCCACGACATCGCGTTCGTGCGCCGCCACGCGCCGGACGACGGGTCGGTGACGGTGCGGGACGTGACGTCGGCGTTCGGAGTGCTGACCCTGGGCGGGCCGTCGGCACGGGCGATCGCACAGCAGGTCACCCGGGCCGACATCGCGAACGCGGCGTTCCGCTACATGACGGCCCGCTGGATCGACCTCGGCCACGCGCCGGTGCTCGCGCTCCGCGCCGGCTACGTCGGCGAACTCGGCTGGGAGTTCCACGTCCCGACCGAGTACCTGCGCGACCTGTACGACCGCCTCCACGAGGCAGGCGCCGATCTCGGCCTGCGCGACGTCGGCTACCGGGCCGTCAACTCGCTCCGGCTGGAGAAGCAGTACCTCGCCTGGGCCGCCGATATCAGGAGCGACGACAACCCCTACGCGGCCGGCCTCGGCTTCGCGGTCAGGCCGGACAAACCGGGCCTGCTGGCCGGTCCCGCGCTGCGCAAGATCCGCGACGACGGGCCCGCCGAGCGATTGTCCTGGTTCTCCGCCGACCCGCAGGTGATCATGCACGGCGGCGAACTCCTGACCCACCTCGATCACGCCTTCGCGGCCAGCGTCCGCAGCGCGGGCTTCGGCTACACCGCCCGCCGGACGATCTTCTCCGCCTACCTGCCCGCCCCCGTAGCGGCCGCCACCGCCGAGCGCGCCGGCCCCGACGCGGGCCTCGCGCGCAGCCCCGCGGCGAACCCGGGCCCGGCGAGCCGCTTCACCGTTGAGGTCGCGGGCGACCGCTACCCGGCCACCCGCCATTTCGCCCCGCTGTACGACCCCGGCGGCTCCCGGATCCGCTCCTGACCGGCACGCGCGGCACCTGGGCGGGCCGGTCACGCGGACAGCGCGGCTCGCGCCGCGGCCAGCGCGGACTCGCGGTAGCCGGCCCCGAACAGGCACACGTGCACGAGCAGCGGGTGCAACTGGTGCAGCGGCACCCGCGCCCGCCAGCCGGCCGCCAGCGGGGCCACCTCGTCGTACGCGGCCAAGATCCGGTCACCGAACGGCGCGCCGAACAGCGCGAGCATGGCCAGGTCGGTCTCCCGGTGACCGCCGTGCGCCGCCGGGTCGATCAGCCAGCCGCGACCACCCGACCACAGCACGTTGCCCGACCAGCAGTCGCCGTGAATCCTGGCCGGCGGCTCGGCGGGCCCGGCGAGCTCGGCCATCCGGCCGGCCACGGACTCGATCAGCGCGACGTCGGCGGCCCGCAACGTCCCCGCGTCGCGGGCCAGCCGGCAGTAAGGCAGCAGCCGGCACTCCGCGTACCACAATGGCCATGCACCGGACTGCCGGTTCGGCAGCGGCAGGCTCGCGATGAACCCGGGCCACGGCGCCCCGAACCGGTCGGCCCCGGCGCGGTGCAGGCCGGCCAGCTCGCGCCCGAAACGTTCCGCAGCGCCCCGGTCGGGGCCGGCCGGCCGGATCCAGGCCAGCGCGAGCAATCCGTTTCCCGCAAAAATGACCTCGGGAACACCCATCGCCGCCGCATCGGCGAGCCAGCGCAGGCCGCGGGCCTCGGCGTCGAGCGCGGCCTGCCCAGCGGCATCGCCGGCCGCCTTGACGAAGACCTCGCGCCCGTCCGCGAGCCGCGCGCGGTAGTGCCGCGCCCCGTGCTCGCCGCCGACCGGAACGCACCGGCTCACGACGACGCCGGCACCGTCGGCCAGCCGCGCCGCCGGGTCAGTCACCGGCGGGCCCGGCAGGCCCGGCCGGCCCGGTCGGCCCGGCAGGCCCGGCAGGCTCGGTCAGCATTGCCGCTAGCTCGGCGACCAGGCAGCGCGCCGCCGTCAGCGCCAGGTCGAAGACCTCGGCGAACTGGCCGGGACCGCCGCCGTACGGGTCGGGAACCTCCGCCCCGGCCGGGGCGCCGGGGTCGAACGACCGCAGCAGCCTGATCCGCCCGGCCAGCCCGGGCCGCCCCGCCGCCATCCGCTCGAGATTCCGCAGGTTGGACGCGTCCATGGCGATCAGCAGGTCGAACCGGTCCAGCCAGCCGGGTGCGATCTGCCTGGCGCGGTGCGCGGAGCCGTCGTAGCCGCGGCGCGCCAGCTCGGCCCTGGCCCGGCGGTCCATCGGCTCGCCCAGGTGCCAGTCGCCGGTGCCCGCGCTCTCCACGCTCACCCGCTCGGACAGTCCCGCGACCTCGAGTTCGGCCCTGATCAGGGCTTCCGCCATCGGCGACCGGCAGATGTTGCCAAGGCATACCACGCAAATCTTATATATTCGCAACGAATGCTTCGGGGCTGGTGGCGCCAGCAGGGCGCGTCGATCGGCGGGCATGGCTACCAGGATGGCCGGCCAGTCCGGTCCGGAGAGAACGGGGACGGTTAGAGCGATGAGCCTGCCTGACGAGTACCGCCGACTGTCCTTCTGGCACGACACCGTGCCCGGGCCGCTCGAACCGGCAGCGAGCCTGGACGGGGACACCGAAGCCGACGTCGCGATCGCCGGTGCCGGCCTGACCGGCATGTGGACGGCGTACTACCTGAGCAAGGCCGACCCCGGCCTGCGGATCGTGCTCTGCGAGCGGGAGATCGCCGGGTTCGGGGCGTCGGGGCGCAACGGCGGCTGGTGCTCGGCGCTGTTCCCCGCGTCGCTGCCGAAGCTGGAGCGGATGGCTGGCCGGGAGTCGGCCGTCGCCATGTACCGGGCCATGCAGCAGACCGTCGACGAGGTCGGGAAGGTAGCGGTAGCCGAGGGAATCGACTGTCACTGGGCCAAGGGCGGATCCGTCCAGTTCGCCCGCTCGGCCACCCAGCTCGAACGCGCCAAGGAGGAAGTCCACGAGGCCAGGCTGTTCGGGTTCGGCGAGGAAGACCTGCGCCTGCTGTCGGCGGCGCAGGCGCAGGAGTTCGGCGGAGTCACAGACGTGCTCGGCGGGGTGTACACGCCGCACTGCGCGGCGATCCATCCGGCCAGGCTGGCCCGCGGGCTCGCGGCCGTGCTGGCGGCCAGGGGCGTGACCATCTACGAGCGGACCGAGGTCAGCCGGATCGAGCCAGGCCGGCTGGTCACCTCAGCGGGGACGGTCAAGGCCAGGCACGTCATCCGCGCCACCGAGGGCTACACGCCCAAGCTGCCGGGCAGCGAGCGCGCGGTTATCCCGGTGTACTCGCTGGTCGTGGCGACCGCACCGCTGCCCGGCGAGGTTCTCGCACAGGTCGGCCTGGCGACCAGGCCGACCTTCAGCGACCTGCGACACGTGATCATCTATGGCCAGCGGACCGCCGACGGCCGGCTGGTGTTCGGCGGCCGGGGCGCGCCGTACCACTTCCGCTCCGCGGTCCGGCCATCGTTCGACCAGGTGCCGGCCGTGTTCTCCGCGCTGCGCAAGACGCTGGTCGAGTTGTTCCCCGTGCTGGAGGATGTCGTCATCACGCACACCTGGGGCGGGCCCATCGGAATCGCCCGCGACTGGTGCGCCTCGGTCGGCCTCGACGAGGCGACCGGCGTCGGCTGGGCGGGCGGCTACGTCGGCGACGGCCTGTCGACCACCAACCTGGCCGGGCGCACCCTGGCCGACCTGGTCACCGGGACCCGCAGCGAACTCACCCGGCTGCCGTGGGTCGGCCACCGGTCGCCGCCCTGGGAGCCCGAGCCGCTGCGCTGGCTTGGCGTGAACGCGGGCATCCGGGTGATGACCTGGGCGGACCGGTCAGAAGCCAGGACCGGGCGGCCGTCGCGGGCCGCGGCCGTGTTCAGCAACTTCCTGCGTTCCTGAGCCGGCGGCGGCTCACGACGGGGACCTTCAGGCCCGGCTCTCCCCTCGGCTACCGCCTTCTGGCCTGCCGATCGGCCCAGGTCCGGCTGCTGCTGTCCCGCGTCGCGAGCAGCCGTGGGACAGAACGTGACAACATCGCCGAGCAGCCCGCGAAGTCGGGCGTATCCTCCAAGTTGGCGTCAGCCGGCGAGTCGCTGGTAGCATCTCTGACGTCCTAGCGCCGCTAGCTCAATTGGCAGAGCAGCGGACTCTTAATCCGCGGGTTCGGGGTTCAAGTCCCTGGCGGCGCACCCGTCCTGACCTGGGGTTATACCCGTTCCGGGTCTTCTCGTGAAGGCCGTTTCCGGCCCATGTTTGCTCCACGTTTGCTCGTCAGTCCGGACCTAGTCCCACGGGCCGCCGTGGTCGGCCTCGCACCCGCCCGTTCCGCCCGGCCTAGTGTGCCGTCCCGGCCGCAGCGTCCGCTTCAGAGCGGCCCTACCGATGGCATCACACAGCGTGATATCTGCCGGATTGCGCAGCCAGATG
>DASPZH010000322.1:0-10501 GCA_035636335.1 Streptosporangiaceae bacterium | reverse complement strand
GCGAGGTTCGTCCCGATCGGCATCCGGGTTGGGACCGTGATCTTCTGCCCGGGCCGCAGGTTGCCCGCGGCGATGTGACCCGCACCGAGCTGCCCCGCACCGATGTGGCCCGACCCGAGCTGGCCCGACCCGATCTGGCCCGACCCGAGGTGGGCGGCGCCGGCCGGGACCCGCGATCCGGCGCTCGCCGAGACCCGCTGGGCGGCCACGCGGTCGACGTGCTCGGAGGCGACCGGGCCGACGGGCACCTGCTCGCCAGCCTTCCCGGCCTGGGCCGGGCTGTGGCCCAGGCCCGTGACCTCGATGGCCGGCTCCATCACGTCGGCGAACACGGGCTCGCTCTGCAGTTCGGCGAGCGCGAAGTTATCCGAGACCTCCCTGAGCACCTGCGACAGCGGCGCACCGAGCGCGGAACAGATGGCGGCGAGCAGCTCGGAAGAGGCTTCCTTCTGCCCCCGCTCGACCTCGGACAGGTAGCCAAGCGAGACTCGCGCCGAGGCGGAAACCTCGCGGAGGGTGCGACCCTGCCGCAGGCGCAGACGCCGCAGCGCGTCACCGATCAAGTGACGAAGCAGGACCATCGTCGCAATCCCTTCCCGAGGACTGGGCGCTGACACCTTCCACCGTACCTGGCCCCGGTGACAGTGCGGGAGAGGGCATCGCCGCGTGTTCCAGAGACGTAACACTGTAATCAGGCATTTGCTTCCATGAGCGTCCGCACGAGTAGTTCGAGAACATGGTCGACGGTGGCCTGCCGGATCCCGGCGCGGGTGCCGTCGATCGTCAGCGGCACGTGCACGGCGCGAGCCGGCGTGCTGACCGAGATGTGGACGGTGCCGACCGGCCACCCCTCGGCGGGGTCGGGCCCGGCGACGCCGGTCGTGGCGAGGCCCACGTCAACGCCGAGCCGCTCCCTGGCGCCGTCGGCCATCGCGAGCGCCACATCCCGGTGCACGGTCCCGACCCGGTCCAGCAGGTCGCGCGGCACGGCGAGCAGGGACTCCTTCAGGTCGGCCGCGTATGCCACGATCCCGCCGCGGAATACGGCCGAGGCGCCGGGAACCATGGTCAGCGTCCCGGCCACCAGGCCGCCCGTGAGCGACTCGGCCGTGCCAACCGTCAGGCCCTGGCCGGCCAGCAAGCCGATCGCCTGGTGCGCCGTCTCGCGGCCGCCCCCGAACATGGTCACTGCCCACCGCCCAGCTCGCCGGACGGTGTGACCGGCGCGGCGCCCGCTCCGCCCCCCGGGGTGTCCTTGACCGGATGGCCGCCCGCGGCCCGCCGCAACCGGAGCGCCCTGGCCATGTAGTCCGCGCCGGTCACCAGCGTCACGGCCACGGCCGCGGCCATCGCCGCCGACCGCGCCCAGGCGACGTCGACGGGCAGGATGTAGAGTCCGATCGCGATGATCTGGAGCACCGTCTTGATCTTGCCGCCCCGGCTCGCCGCGATGACGCCGTGCCGGATCACCCAGAACCGCAGGACGGTCACGCCGACCTCGCGGACCAGGATGATCCCCGTCACCCACCACGGCAGGTCCCCGAGCGCCGACAGCGTGATCAGCGCCGACCCGGTCAGCGCCTTGTCGGCGATAGGGTCGGCGATCTTGCCGAAGTCGGTGATCATCCCGCTGCGCCGCGCGAGCTGGCCGTCGAGCAGGTCGGTGACCGAGGCGATCCCGAACACGAAGAACGCGACGATCCGCGACCCCGTTCCGCCGGCCACCAGGAACACCACGAACACCGGCACCAGCGCCAGCCGCAGCACCGTGAGCCCGTTCGGCAGGTTGACCAGCCTGGGAGCCGCTGTCGAGGACCTGGCGTCCGAGCTAGCCAACGGTCTCAGGCGGCCTGGTACGTCCGCGTTGCTCCCCGTCAATCAGCTCCGCCACCAGGTCCACCCCCTCTGAGCCCGACACCCGCGCCCGGACGAGGTCGCCGACGGCCAGCCGGCGCGGCGAGAGCACCTCGGTGGCGCCGTCCACCTCGGGCGCCTGGTGCGCGGTCCGCCCGCCGTACCGCCACGGCGTGCCGTCGCGGCCATCGGCGTTCAGCTCCTCGATCAGGACCTCGTGGGTCTCGCCGATCCGCTCGGCGGCACGCTGGTCCATCAGCTCGTCGGCCAGGCCGGCCAGCCGCTCGACCCGCGCGGCGACCTCGTCCGCGCCTAGCTGCCCGGAAAGGCCGGCCGCCTCCGTGCCGTCCTCGTCGGAGTACCCGAAGATTCCGATCGCGTCCAGCCCGGCCTCGGCCAGGAACCGCTCGAGCTCGCCGGCATCGGCCTGCGTCTCGCCGGGGAAGCCGACGATGAAGTTGGACCGGATGCCCGCCTCCGGCGCGAGCCGCCTGATCTGCTCGATCAGCGCCAGGAACCGGTCGCCGTCGCCGAACCTGCGCATCGCCCGCAGCACCCGGCCGCTCGCGTGCTGGAACGACAGGTCGAAGTACGGCGCCACACCGAGGGTCGACGTCATCACCTCGACCAGCCCGGGACGCACCTCGGCGGGCTGGAGGTAGCTGACCCTGACCCGGCCGACTCCCGGCACCGCGGCGAGCCTGGGCAGCAGCGTCTCGAGCAGCCTCAGGTCACCGAGGTCCTTGCCGTAGGAGGTCGAGTTCTCGCTGACGAGCACCAGTTCCCTGGCGCCGTGGCCGGCGAGCCAGCCGGCCTCGGCGACAAGCTCGTCGGGCGGCCGGGAGATGAACGCACCGCGGAAAGCCGGGATCGCGCAGAAACTGCACCGCCGGTCGCAGCCGGACGCGATCTTCAGCGGGGCGACCGGCCCCTCGCCGAGCCTGCGCCGCAGCACTCTGGGCCCCGACGCGGGCGCCAGGCCGTCGGGCAGATCGGCGATCCGGCCCGAGGCATGTCCGGGCACGTGTCCCCCGGCGGCACCTGGCCGGCCCGACGGCGCGACCGGCAGCAGCTTCCTGCGGTCCCGCGGCTCGTGCGCCGGCCAGCGCTTGCCCGCCACGACCTCGTCCAGCCGGCCGGCGATGTCGGCGTAGTCGTCGAAACCGAGCACCTGGGCCTCAGGCAGCGCCTCGGCCAGCCCGGCTCCGTACCGCTCGGCCAGGCAGCCGGCCGCGACCACGGCCGCTCCCGACTCGGCGGCGGTGAGCAACTCGTCGATCGACTCCTGCTTGGCGGCCTGGATGAAGCCGCAGGTGTTGACCAGCACCACGTCGGCCTCGCGGTCCCGGTCCCCGGCCAGGTCCCAGCCGCCGGCCTCCAGCCTGGCGGCGAGTTCCTCTGAGTCGACCTCGTTCCTGGCGCAGCCGAGAGTCACGAGCCGTACCGAATGCCTGGTATCCGATGCCGCGGAGCCTGTCGATGACACACCGGCAGACTACGGTAAGGCGCTGCCTGCGAGGGCCGTCGCACGCCGGGTTCGCGGCCGGCCGGGCGCGCTCTAGTGAGCCAGCCCAGCGTGCAGGCTCAGCGTCACCGTCCTCACCGAGCCGGGCGGCACCGGGTTCTTGCCGTTCACGAGCACCTTCACCCCGGACGGGTTGCCCAGGACCATGGTGACCGGGTGGCGCTCGGTCCAGTTCATCGAGTTTCCCGCGTACACCATGCCGCTGAACAGCGTCGCCCCGCCGGTGCTGGTGAGCTGGACCCAGCAGTCCCGCACCGCGGTCAGCTTGATGCGCATGCGGTGCGGCGCGCGTCTGACCGCCGCCGGCGACGTGGTGATCTTGGGCTTGGACGCGGTGCTCGGGTTCTGCACCCGCGCGTCCTGCTTGGCGGCGGTCGCCGAGTGCGAGGCGAAGTGCTGGTAGGCAAAGACCCCGGCGATCACCACGAGCGCCAGCGCCATCGCCGCGGTCCAGTTGGGACGCCGCCGCTCCTTCAGCCTGACCGGCGTGACCGGCTGGAACACGTCGGCGGCGCTGATCGCCTGCGGCGCGCCCATGGTCGCGTCGTACTCCTCGATCAGGGGCTCGGGGTTGACCCCGACGGCGCCGCCGATGCTGCGGATGTGCCCGCGGGCGTAGAAGTCCCCGCCGCACCCCGAGAAATCGCCGCGCTCGATCCCGCGGATGATGGTCTCCCTAATGCAGGTGCGCTGGCTCACCTGCGTGACGGTCAGTCCGGCCTGGCGACGTCCGTCTGCCAGCGCGTCACCGATGCTCATGCCGCGCCTCCACGGTTCCTTTTCAATGGCCGCTGTCCAGTCAGTTTCGGGCATAGCCACGATCCCGCTCCCCCGTTTCCCCTTTCCGGGGCTGGTGACCCAGTGTAGACACCCGGCTACTGCGCGGCGACAACCGCACCGGATGTCAGGTAGGTCAATGCCAATCAGCAAATTCGGTTACGCAATCCCCACCCCTCATGCCCGCAGCTCGGCCGGCAAACACCCACGCGCCGGGTGACCTTTCGCCGGCCAGCCGGATCGGAACGCCTAAGCCGGTCGCCCGCGGGCCGGCTAGCAGACCGTCAGCCGCGCTGGCTACTTGCCGCGCAGCGAGTCGAGCAGACCGGCCAGGTCGTCGGGGCGGACGAGCACGTCCCTGGCCTTGGATCCCTCGCTCGGCCCGACCACGCCGCGGCTCTCGAGCAGGTCCATCAGCCGGCCGGCCTTGGCGAACCCGACCCGCAGCTTGCGCTGGAGCATCGACGTCGAGCCGAACTGGGTGCTGACCACCAGCTCGGCCGCGCGGAGCAGGTCGTCGAGGTCGTCGCCGATGTCCGCGTCGATCTCCCGCTGGCCGCCCTCGGCCACCGTCACGTCCTCGCGGTAGTCGGGCTGGGCCTGCTTCTTGCAGTGGCCGACGATCTCGCGGATCTCCTTCTCCGTGACGTAGGCGTTCTGCAGCCTGATCGGCTTGCTCGCCCCCATCGGGAGGAACAGCGCGTCGCCCTGGCCGACCAGCTTCTCCGCGCCTGGCTGGTCGAGGATGACCCGGCTGTCGGTGAGACTGGAGGTCGCGAACGCCAGCCGGGACGGGACATTGGCCTTGATCAGGCCGGTGACCACATCGACGGACGGCCGCTGGGTGGCGAGCACCAGGTGGATGCCGGCCGCCCTGGCGAGCTGGGTGATCCGCACGATCGCGTCCTCGACGTCCCGCGGCGCGACCATCATCAGGTCGGCGAGCTCGTCGACGATCACCAGCAGGTACGGGTAGGGTACGTACTCGCGCTCGCTGCCCGCCGGCGCGCTCACCTTCCCGGCCCGAACCGACTTGTTGAAGTCGTCCATGTGGCGGAACCCGGACGCGGCCAGGTCGTCGTACCGCCGGTCCATCTCGCCGACCACCCACTGCAGCGCGTCGGCGGCCCGCTTCGGGTTGGTGATGATCTGCGTGATCAGGTGCGGGATTCCCTGGTAGGCGGTCAGCTCGACCCGCTTCGGGTCGATGAGGATCATCCGCACCTCGTCAGGATTAGCCCTGATCAGGATAGAAGCAATCAATCCATTGATACACGTCGATTTCCCCGCACCCGTTGCGCCCGCTATCAGGATGTGCGGCATCTTCGCGAGGTTGGCGACCACCGTGCGGCCCTCGACGTCCTTGCCGAGGCCGACGACCATCGGGTGATGGTCGCTCTCGGCGACCGGCGAGCGCAGCACGTCGCCCAGGCTGACGATCTCGCGGTCGGTGTTGGGGATCTCGATCCCGATCGCCGACTTGCCAGGGATCGGGGACAGGATCCGCACGTCCGCGCTCTTCACCGCGTAGGCGATGTTCTTCGACAGCGCGGTGACCCGCTCGACCTTGACGGCCGGCCCGAGCTCGATCGCGTACCTGGTCACCGTCGGCCCCCGGCTGAACCCGGTGACCTGGGCGTCGACCTCGAACTGGTCGAGGACCATGGTCAGCGCCTCGACCATCGCGTCGTTGGCGCGCGTCCTGGCCTTCGGCGCCGATCCCGGCTTGAGCAGCGCCGACGGCGGCAGCGTGTAGCTCGACGAGCTCGTGCTGGTCAGGGTTAGCTGCTCCCCGCCGCGTCCGGGTTTCGCCGTCTCGCGCGAGCCCTCGCGGGCGGCCTGCCCGGCCGGCTCCTCGGCCCCCTCGTCGCCCCCGAACCAGGACTTGCGCCAGGAGGCCTCGGCGCCGGAGGCCGCCCCGGCCGCCCCCGCCTGCCCGGCCTGCCCGGCGTGCCCGGACGCGGCGCCGGGGCCGTGGAAACCGGGCAGCCCGGCCTGCGACGTCCCGAACATCAGCGCCTCGGCCATGACCTCGTCGTCGGTGGACCGGTACGCGGCCACGCCCGCCTGCGCCGCGGGCTCGGCCGGCGTCCCGGCGGATCCCGCGGCCGCTGACTTGCCGGCCTTGGCGGCACGGCCAGCAGCCCCGCGCGGAACCAGCCCGCCGAGCAGCGGCGTGTCGTAGGGCCGGTCGTGCTCGCCGGCCTCGATGGCGCCGGCGTTCCTCCGCTTGCCGAGCCGGGGGCCGGGCGGCCCGTCCTGGCCGGTCTCCGCGTCACCGGCGACCTCCTCCTCGACCATTCCCCTGGCCCCGCGGATCAGGAACGCGAACTCGGCGAAGCGCTCGGGAACCCGGTGCAACGGGGTGCCAGTGATCACCAGCACGCCGAACGCGACGAGCAGCGCGAGCAGCGGGATCGCCGCCCACGTGGTGAGCAGCGCCTGCAGCGGTGCCGAGATCGCGAACCCGATCAGCCCGCCGGACGACTGCATCGCGGAGGCGCCGTCCGACGGCCCGGGACTGCCCAGCGCGATGTGCACGATGCCGAGCCCGCCGACCAGGAAGGCCGTCCAGCCGATGACCATCCGGCCCGTGTGCGCGTTCTTGTCCGGGTGCCGCAGCAGCCGCCAGGCCAGCAGCGCCAGCAAGATCGGCAGCGTCCAGGCGCCGACGCCGAAGGTGCCGCGGGTCAGCGCCGTCAGCGCCCGGCCCACCGGCGTGCCGAGCCGCCACCACGCCGTCGCCGCCGCGATGATCGCGGCGGCCAGCACGGCAAGCCCAGCCCCGTCCCTGCGGTGCACCGGGTCGAGCTCGCGCGCGCTGTCGCCGAAGCGCCGGGCAACGAATCCGACCGCGCCGGCCAGCTCTATCCAGACCGCCGCGACCGCGGCGGCGACCCAGCCGATCATGATCACGAACGGGTTGGCGGAAGCACGCATGCCGACGGCCGGACCGAGTCTCGGCGGGGTCGGCTTGCCGCGGCTGCGGTAGTAAGGCGTGCCGCCGCGCCGTCCGGCCGCCGCGCCGCGGCCAGCCCCGGTCCGCGTGCCGCCGCGGCCCGTGCCCGTGCGGCCCCTGCCCGTCCGGCCGGTGCTGGCCCGGCCCGTGCCGCCGCCCCGCGAGCCGCCCGCGCCGGAGCCGGAGCGCGCAGAACCGCCCGCCGCGCGATTACGGCCGGCGGAACCGCCATTTGGGCGCGCCACACCCTTGGGCGCACGAGTCGCCATGTTTCACACGGTAACCAGCACCCGCCGGATTCCCAAGTACCGGACCGGAGTGTCGGGCAGGCACTCAGCCGCGCTCCGGCTGCCCGCGAGGTCCCGGGACCCGCGCGAGGGCACGCGTGCCCGCCGCGGGCGGTCCGCATTGACGACCGGCCGGGCGGGCACGTAGCTTCGGCACAGTCCGGCCTGCGACGATGTCCCGGGCCGAGGGAAGGGGCGACGGAGTGCGAATCGCGGTCGTGGGCGGCGGCCCTGGCGGGCTGTACTTCGCCGCGCTGGCCAAGCAACTCGGTCCCGCGCACGAGATCATCGTCTGGGAGCGGAACGCGCCCGACGACACGTTCGGCTTCGGGGTGGTGTTCTCCGACGAGACGCTCGGCGGCATCGAGCACGCCGACCCGGCCATCTACGCCGCCATGGAACGCGAGTTCGCCCGCTGGGACGACATCGACGTGCACTACCGCGACCGGGTGATCACCAGCGGCGGCCACGGGTTCGCGGCGATCAGCCGGCGGCAGCTTCTGCACATCCTGCGCCAGCGCTGCGCCAGCCTGGGCGTGCGGATGTACTTCCGCGCCGACGCTCCCGGCCCGGCCACCCTGGCCACCGGCTACGACCTGGTGATCGCCGCGGACGGCGCGAACTCGGCGACGCGCGCGGAGTTCGCCGCCGCGTTCGGCCCGACGGTCGAGCTCCGGCAGTGCAAGTACATCTGGCTCGGCACCGACCTCGTCTTCGACGCGTTCAAGTTCTACATCGTGGACACGCCGTACGGCGTCATGCAGGTGCACGGATATCCCTACGACGCGACCGGCAGCACGTTCATCGTCGAGATGCACGAGAAGGTCTGGGCCGCCGCGGGCTTCGCCGGCCTCGCGCCGGCCAGCCTGCCGCCCGGCCAGTCCGACGAGGCGTCGATCGCGCGGATCGCCGAGCTGCTCGCCGACATCATCGGCGACCACGCGATCGAAGCCAATAACTCCAAGTGGATCACCTTCGGCACGCTGCGCTGCCGTAGCTGGCGGCACCGCAACGTGGTGCTGCTCGGCGACGCCGCGCATACCGCGCACTTCTCGATCGGGTCCGGCACCAAGCTGGCGATGGAGGACGCGCTGGCCCTCGCAGCGTGCCTGAACGAGCAGCCCGGCGTGGACGCCGCCCTGGAGGCGTACGAGACCGAGCGGCGCCCGGTCGTCGAGTCCACCCAGCGCGCCGCGCAGGCCAGCCTGGAATGGTTCGAGAACCTGGGCCAGTACACCCACCAATGCCCCGAGCAGTTCGCGTTCAACATCATCACCAGGAGCCGCCGGGTAACCCACGAGAACCTGCGGCTGCGCGACCCCGAGTTCACCGCCAGCGTCGACGCCTGGTTCGCCGCCGACTGCAAGCGGCGCGGGCTAGGGCACGCGGGGGGTTCCGGGGGGTCGTCCACCCGGGCCGATACGGCCGAGGTGGTGCCGCCCATGTTCCAGCCGATGCGCCTGCGCGACCTGGAGCTGAAGAACCGGGTCGTGGTCTCGGCGATGGACATGTACTCGGCCGGCGACGGCACGCCGTCCGACTTCCACCTGGTCCACCTCGGCGGGAAGGCGGCGGGCGGCGCCGCGCTGGTGATGACCGAGATGGTGTGCGTCAGCGCGCACGGCAGGATCACGCCGGGGTGCGCAGGGATGTACGCGCCCGAGCACGAGCCAGCCTGGCGGCGGATCACCGGGTTCGTGCACGACTACACCACCGCGAAGATCGGGCTCCAGCTCGGCCACTCGGGCCGCAAGGGGTCGACCAAGCTGATGTGGGAGGGCATCGACGAGCCGCTCGATGAGGGCAACTGGCAGGTCTGCGCGCCGTCGCCGATCCCGTACCTGGCCGGGCTGAACCAGGTGCCGCACGAGCTGACCGCGGCCGAGATGGAGCAGATCAAGGCCGAGTTCGTGGCGGCCACGCTGGCCGGCGAGCGGGCCGGGTTCGACCTGATCGAGCTGCACTGCGCGCACGGTTACCTCCTGTCCTCGTTCATCTCGCCGGTCAGCAACCGCCGGACGGACCGGTACGGCGGATCGCTGCGGGCCCGGCTGCGCTACCCGCTCGAGGTGTTCGCGGCGATGCGGGCGGCCTGGCCTCCAGGCAGGCCGATGACCGTGCGGATCTCGGCGACGGACTGGGTACCAGGGGGCATCACAGCCGCTGATTCGGTGCGGATCGCCGAGGCTTTCGCCGCCGCCGGCGCCGACGCGATCGATGTGTCCACCGGGCAGGTCACCCCCGACGAGCAGCCTGCGTTCGGCCGGTCGTACCAGACGCCGTTCTCCGACGCCATTCGCAACAAGACCGGCATCGCGACCGTCGCCGTCGGCGTGATCTCGTCCTACGACGATGTCAACTCGATCATCCTGGCCGGCCGCGCCGATCTGTGCGCGATCGGCCGGGCGCACCTGTACGACCCGAACTGGACGCTGCACGCCGCCGCGGCGCAGGGCTACTCGGGGCCGGGCGCAACCTGGCCCGACCAGTGGGCCGCGGGCAGCCGCCCCCCGCAGGCCGGGCGGACCGACGGGCCGAAGCCCCGGCTGGCGCTGATCCGCGAGGCCAGTCTCGGCACGGCGGGAACCCGGCACGCCCGCTGGCGCCCGCAAGCGGCCGCCAGCTCCGGGACGCCGGCGCGGGCCAGATCCGCTCGGGCGGCCGCCGCCGCGCACGCACCCACGGAGGCAACCTCGTGATCATCGACCCGGTTAACCCGGACGGCCTGGCCAGGCCGTCCGGGTTCTCGCACGCGGTCGTGACGACCGGCGGGCGGCTGGTCTTCCTGGCCGGCCAGACGGCGCTAGACGCATCCGGGTCGGTCGTCGGCGCCGATGTCGTCGCTCAGTTCGAGCAGGCGCTCGCCAACCTGCTCACCGCGCTGCGCGCGGCGGGCGGCCGGGCCGAGCACCTGACCAGCCTCACGATCTACGCCACCGACCTGGCCGACTACCGGCGTCACGCCCGCGAGATAGGTGCCGTGTGGCGCCGCCTGGCCGGATCGCGCTACCCGGCGATGGCCGCCGTCGGAGTCTCGCGACTGTGGGACGCCGCCGCCGTAGTGGAAGTCCAGGGCTTCGCCGTCATCGACGATCCGGG
>DASPZH010000321.1:0-5924 GCA_035636335.1 Streptosporangiaceae bacterium | reverse complement strand
GCCGCGAAGTACAGGTTCCACGGCAGCGCGACCAGCACGATCAGCCAGCCCAGCGCCGCCGCGCCCGCCGCGATCGACAGCACGGTCCGCAGGGGGACACCGGAGACCCGCGCCAGCCAGGCGACCGCCAGCGCCGCCGCGGCGCCGACGGCCAGCATCGCCCACCATCTGACCAGGGCACCGTCACGGTGCATATCCGTCATGCGGCGAGCGTAGATCGCCCGGCCGGCATGGCGGATCTGCTCGGCTACTCAGAACTGGCTGAGTACTGCTACCCGACCGCGGAGGCACCGATGGACGACGACCAGGCGACGCCGGTCCCCGATGACCTGTGCGCGCTCCCGGCGACCGAGATGGCGCGCCTGGTGCGGGACCGGCGGATCGGCCCGTTGACCTGGTCCGCGCGCCCGCGCGGCGGGCTGCATCGTCCTCGGCAAGACCCAGCTGCCCGATCGAGCGGCTGCCCCCATGGCCCCAGCTCGCCCCCCGGCCTAGCCCAGGCCAGAACCTACTGCGCGGCCCGCGCTGTCGGTGGCGCACGGCAGTATGGAGACATGCCAGCGCGCGTAGCAGCGGCGCCTGGGGCAGGTGCCGCCACCGGGACGCTGGCCGGCTTCTCCGAGCCGACCGCGTCGTGGTTCCGCGCCGCGTTCGCCGAGCCGACCGCCGCCCAGGACCAGGCCTGGAAAGCTATCGGTAACGGAGAGAACGCGCTGGTCATCGCGCCAACCGGGTCGGGCAAGACGCTGGCCGCCTTCCTGTGGGCGATCGACAAGCTGGCCACCGAGCCGGTCCCGGCCGACGCGGCGCAACGCTGCCGGGTGCTCTACATCTCTCCGCTCAAGGCGCTGGCCGTCGACATCGAGCGGAACCTGCGCTCACCGCTGGTCGGCGTCGGCCAGGCGATGAGGCGCATGGCACTGGCCGAGCCCCAGATCAGGGTCGGCGTGCGGACCGGCGATACCGCCGCCGACGACCGCCGCAGGCTGGCGAGCAAACCGCCCGACATCCTGATCACCACGCCCGAGTCCTTGTTCCTGCTGCTCACGTCGCGGGCGCGGGACGGGCTGCGCAGCGTGGAGACGGTGATCATCGACGAGGTGCACGCGCTGGCCGGCGGCAAGCGCGGCGCGCACCTGGCGCTGTCGCTGGAACGGCTGGACGCGCTGCGGGGAGCCGGGCCGGCCGGCGCGAGGCCCGCTCAGCGGATCGGCCTGTCGGCGACCGTGAGGCCGCCGCAGGAGGTCGCGTCCTTCCTCGGCGGCGCGCTGCCGGTGACCGTCGCCGCCCCACCGAGCGAGAAGCGGATCGACGTGAAGATCGTCGTCCCGGTCGAGGACATGTCGGACCTCGGCCCCGGCGGCGCCGCGTCGCTCTCGACGACCGGCCCGGACGACATCGGCGGGCCGCCGCCAGGAGACACCCCAGGGCGCCGGGGGCCGGTCGTCGGTCCGGCCGAGTTCGCGGCCCAGGCCGGCGTCGGCAATCCGGCGCCAGCCATTCCGCTGGCCAGGGCCGCAGCCAGCGCCGGAGGCGACCAGCCGGGCAGTGCGGCGCGGGCGAACTCGATCTGGCCGCACGTCGAAGCCCAGGTGCTCGACGCGATCGAACGGCACCGCTCGACCATCGTGTTCGCGAACTCGCGGCGGCTGGCCGAGCGGCTCTGCGCCCGGCTCAACGAACTGGCCGCCGAGCGCGCCGCCGAGCGGGCCGAGCTGTCCGGCGCCGATCCCGAGGCGATCAGCGCGCCGGTCGTCGCCCGGGCCCATCACGGCTCGGTCTCCCGTACCGAGCGAGCACAGATCGAGGAGGCGCTCAAGGCGGGGCGGCTCCCTGCGGTGGTCGCCACGTCGAGCCTGGAGCTTGGTATCGACATGGGCGCGGTGGATCTCGTTGTCCAAGTCGAGTCACCGCCCTCGGTCGCGAGCGGCCTGCAGCGGACCGGCCGGGCCGGGCACAACGTCGGTGATGTCTCCCGCGGCGTGATCTTCCCCAAGTACCAGGGCGACCTGGTGCAGGCCACGGTGGTGGCCGACCGGATGCGCGGCGGCCAGATCGAAGAGCTGCGGATGCCGCGCAACCCGCTGGACGTACTGGCTCAGCAGGTCGTCGCGATGACCGCGATGGACGAGTGGACCGTCGACGACCTGCTCGCCATGGTCCGGCGGGCTGGCCCGTTCAGCGGGCTGACCAGGCCGGTGCTGGAGGCCGTGCTCGACATGCTGGCGGGCAGGTATCCGAGCGAGGAGTTCGCCGGGCTGCGGCCGAGGCTGGTCTGGGACCGGGCGACCGGGACGCTGCGCGGCCGGCCGGGCGGCCAGCGGGTGGCCGTCACCAACGGCGGGACGATCCCCGACCGCGGCCTGTTCGGCGTGTTCCTGGCCGGCCCGGCGGACAAGACCGGCCGGCACTCGCGCCGGGTCGGCGAGCTCGACGAGGAGATGGTCTACGAGTCCCGGGTCGGCGACGTGTTCGTGCTCGGCGCGAGCTCGTGGCGGATCGAGGACATCACGGCCGACCAGGTGATCGTCTCGCCCGCGCCGGGGCAGCCGGGCAAGCTGCCGTTCTGGCACGGTGACACGCCGGGGCGGCCCGCCGAGCTGGGCCGCGCGATCGGCGAGTACTGCCGCGAGCTCAGCGCCGCCGATCCCGGGCAGGCGATGGCGCGGCTGCGCGGTGGCGGGCTGGACGAGCTGGCCACGACCAACCTGCTCGCCTACCTGGCCAGCCAGCGCGAGGCGACCGGCTACCTGCCCGACGACCGGACGCTGGTGCTCGAGCGGTTCCGCGACGAGCTCGGCGACTGGCGGCTGGTGCTGCACAGCCCGTACGGGGCCAAGGTGCACGCCCCGTGGGCGCTGGCGATCGCGGCGCGGCTGCGCGAGCGGTACGGCGGGATGGACGTGCAGGCGATGTACACCGACGACGGGATCGTGATCAGGGTCCCCGACTCCGACGACCCGCCGCCTGCCGGGTTCGCCCTGCTTGATCCCGACGAGGTGGAGCAGCTCGTCACCGCCGAGCTCGGCTCGTCGGCCCTGTTCGCCTCCCGGTTCCGCGAGTGCGCGGCCCGCGCCCTGCTGCTCCCCCGCCGCCAGCCGGGCCGCCGGTCGCCGCTGTGGCAGCAACGCCAGCGCGCGGCCCAGCTTCTGGCGGTGGCCAGCGGCTACGGCAGTTTCCCGATCGTGCTGGAGACCATGCGGGAGTGCCTGCAGGACGTGTTCGACGTCCCGGCGCTGACCGGCCTGATGCGCGACCTGGCCGGGCGCAAGATCAGGCTCGTCGAGGTGGAGACCGCCACGGGCTCCCCGTTCGCCAGGTCGCTGCTGTTCCGCTACATCGGCGCGTTCATGTACGAGGGCGACGCCCCGCTGGCCGAGCGCCGGGCCCAGGCGCTGGCCCTGGACTCTGCGCTGCTCGCCGAGCTGCTCGGCCAGGCCGACCTGAGGGAACTGCTCGACCCGCTGATCGTCGCCGAGTCGCAACGGGACCTCCAGCGGCTGTCACCGGCCAGGCGAAGCTCGTCGGCCGAGCAGCTCGCCGACCTGATCATGCAGATCGGCCCGCTGTCGGCCGCCGAGATCGCCGAGCGCTGCTCCGACGCCGAGGCAGCGCCGGGCTGGATCGCCGAGCTGGCCGCGCAGCGCCGGATCATCGAGGTCCGGATATCGGGCGAGCAGCGTCTCGGGGCGATCGAGGACGCGGGCAGGCTGCGGGACGCGCTCGGCGTCGCGCTGCCGACCGGCATCCCGGTCGCGTTCACCGAGCTGCTGGCCGACCCGCTCGGTGACCTGGTCGCTCGGTACGCGCGGTCGCACGGGCCATTCACCGCGGCCGACGTCGCGCACCGCTACGGCCTGGGCATCGCGGTGGTGACCGGCATGCTGCACCGGCTGACGGCGGACGGCAGGCTCGTCGAAGGTGAGTTCCTGCCGAGTCTGGCCGGGCCGCAGTGGTGCGACGCCGGCGTGCTGCGGATGCTGAAGCGCCGCTGCCTGGCCAGGCTGCGCCAGGAAGCGGAGCCGGTTCCGGCCGAGGTTCTCGCCGCCTTCCTGCCGGCCTGGCAGGACGCGCTGCACGGCGCGGCCGCCGGGCCGGGTGCGGCGGGCCGGGCGGGAGCCGGGTCCTGGCCGCCCAGGCGCCGGGCCAGGCAGGCCGGCCCGGACGCCGTCTACTCGGTGGTCGAACAGCTCGCCGGGGCGGCCGTCCCGGCCGCGGCGGTGGAGTCGCTGATCCTGCCGGCCAGGGTCGAGGGGTACGCCCCGGCCATGCTCGATGAGCTGACCGCCGCCGGCGACGTGGTCTGGGCCGGCGCGGGCGCGCTGCCCGGAGGCGACGGCTGGCTGGTGCTCGCGCCCGCCGACTCCGCACCGCTGCTGCTCGCGCCGCCGGGCGAGATCACCATGACCCCGGTGCACGAGGCCGTGCTCGCCGTGCTCGGCGGCGGCGGAGCGCTGTTCTTCCGCGGGCTGGCCGACCGGGTGGTGGACCGCGTGACGGCGCCGGACAGCCCGCAGGCGGCGGCGGCCGGCGCGGCCGCGACCGGGACCGCCGCGAACCCGGCGGCCGCGAACCCGGCGGCCGCGAGCCACGCCGCCGCGAGCCACGCCGCCGCGAGCCGAGTGCATGCGCTCAGCCGGGTCAGTGACCAGGCCGTCGCGGCGGCCGTCTGGGATCTGGTCTGGGCTGGCCTGCTGACCAACGACACGCTGGCACCGCTGCGTACCGTGCTCGGGGCCGGCCGGCCCTGGGCGCCGGGGCCGAAACCGGGACCGGCGCTCGAGCCGGGCGGCGCGGGTGACGGCGTGGCGGCCGCGGGCCGCCGGGCGGCTGGCGCCCCTGCTGGCCAGCCGCCGTTCGCCGGCGGCGCGGGCCGGGGCAGCGGCCGGCTCAGCGCGAGGCGCCCGGGCTTCGGCCGCGGGTCGCTGCCCTCGCACGCGGGCCCGCCCACGGCCAGCGGCCGGTGGTCGCTGCTGCCGCCCGCCGACCCCGACCCGACCAGACGGCTGCACGCCAGGGCGCTGTCGCTGCTCGACCGGCACGGCATCGTGATCCGCGGCGTGGCCGCGGCCGAGCGGGTCCCGGGCGGCTTCGCCGCGCTCTACCAGGTATTGCGGGCCATGGAGGAGACCGGGCAGTGCCGTCGCGGCTACTTTGTGGAGGGTCTCGGCGCGGCTCAGTTCGCGCTGCCCGGCGCCGTCGACCGGATGCGGGCGATGGCCGACTCGGTGCTCACGTCCCCGGCAGGCCAGGCCGACGGCGGCCCGGCCGCCCCGGCCGATGCGCCGTGGCCGGTGCCCGGCTCGAACCCGGCCGCCCGGCGGACCGGGACCGAGCCGACCGTGGTGGTGCTCGCCGCCGCCGACCCGGCCAACGCCTACGGCGCCGCGCTGCCCTGGCCGCCGAGGCCGGACGAGGCCGCTGGCGGGCACCGGCCGGGCCGCAAGGCCGGCGCACTCGTGATCCTGGTCGCCGGCCGGCTGGTGCTCTACGTGGAGCGCGGCGGCAAGACGCTGCTGTCCTGGACCGATGACCCGGCGCTGCTCGGCCCGGCGACCGGGGCACTGGCGGGCGCCGTCCGCGCCGGGGCGCTCGGCAGGCTGACCGTGGAACGCGCCGACGGAGGCGGCGTCTACGACTCGCCGCTCGCCCAGGCACTCGAGGCGGCCGGCTTCCGCCCGACCCCGCGCGGCCTGCGGCTGCGCGGCTAACGCTGGCCCGGCGCGGCCGGACGGCAGTGCTGGCCCCGGCGCGCGGACGAGCCTGATCGTTTGACCTTGTCCCTGGGTGAAGCGGCAGTGTCGGGATCGCCGGGCCGCCCGCCCGGCGGAGGAGGGCATGGATGAGCCTGCTGACGATCGGGGCCTTCGCCAGGGCGTCGCGACTGTCACCGAAGGCGCTGCGCCTGTACGACGAGCTCGGCC